>NZ_JBHSBY010000115.1:0-28566 GCF_042650905.1 Pedobacter jamesrossensis
TGGAGTTTTTCTTCTAAAAATTGTTGCCTGCCATCTTTCAGTCCATCGAGCTTATCATTTTGACCACGGGTATAATCCAGAAATTCTGCCAATTCAGGAAAATCTTTCGTCATCCTATATCCAAGATTGAAGCCTTCGATATATTCCGACTCATTAAAAATGTCTCTTTCTTCCATATCAAAACGTTTCATGGGTGCCTTTATTTAGATAAGCCATGATCGAATCTCGATCATATAAAATCAGCTTTCTGGTAGGCTGAGTAAATTTGATTTTGCCGCTGTTGCGCAATCTCAACAAGGTAGATGTACTTGCGCCGTCAAGAAGATTTGAAGCCTTTTCGTCAGAAATCCATTTATCTTCTTTTGCTGCCTTATCTTCCGCCCGTATTTGTGTGACGGCCGTTTTAATCATTGCATACCAAGCTTCACTTTCCATGCAAACAAATTTTGCAGAAAATTCATTATCCATACTTCGAATATAAAAAAATCAATTCATAAATAATAAAATGGCGATTTAATCAGGAAATAGAAATTTTAGGAATGAGCTTGATGCGTATTAGAAGCTATATTTTGTTGTACCTATGTTGTACCCTAAATAAAAAAGCCTTTAACTTTTTATAGTTAAAGGCTTGATAGTCAATGTAGCGGGGAGCAGGATCGAACTGCCGACCTCAGGGTTATGAATCCTGCGCTCTAACCATCTGAGCTACCCCGCCGAGTAAAAATATTTGCTTATATTATCAAATATTTAGGTGGTTATTTTTTGGAGTTGCAAATATAGAATAAAATACCTTTCTTTAGAAAAATAAAATAAAAAAAATACTCCGGAAGATAATTCTGGTAATGAATTAACATGGCAGAAAAGAAAAAATTTACGCTAGAGTACGAGGTTAAATCGTCACCACGAATACTGTATAGTTTTATTAGTGAGCCAAATGGCTTATCACAATGGTTTGCCGACGATGTAAATTTTCGCGACCAAGTTTATACTTTTACGTGGGATGATGAGGAGCAAAAAGCAAAGCTTGTTTCGATAAAAGAGAACAAACTTGTTAAATTTAAGTGGTTAGACGATGAGCCGCAATGTTATTTCGAAATGGAAATTGTACAAGATGAGCTAACCAACGATGTTGCTCTTGCAATTACAGATTTTTCTACAGACGATTTACTTGCTGAGAAAAAATTAATTTGGGATAACCAGATTGATTATCTGATCAGCGTTTTAGGTGCATAATATTTATTCTGCTTTGTTTACCTTTGTAAGGTGAAAAAGATACATATTCTAATAATTAAAACATTCATCAGGCCGTTCATCACTACTTTTTTTGTGGTGATGTTTATTCTGTTAATGTTTTTTCTTTTTAAATATGTAGATGATTTAATAGGAAAAGGTTTCGAATGGTATACTATACTTGAGTTAATGTACTACCAATCAATGGTACAAATCTCAATGGCGCTGCCACTCTCTGTATTGCTTTCTTCTATTATGACTTTCGGTACGCTTGGTGAAAACTATGAACTGGTTGCTATAAAATCAGCTGGTATTTCGCTTCAAAAAGCCATGCGGCCACTCATCGTTTTAATTCTATTGTTAACATTAAGCTCTTTCTTTTTCTCGAATTATATTCTACCAAAGGCAAACTTGAAGTTTTATTCCTTGATGTATGATGTCAGAAATAAAAAACTTGCATTTTTAATTAAACCAGGTGTTTTTAATAACAGCATTCCGGATTATTCTATTCGGGTTGATAGTAAGGATGAAGATGGGAAAATGTATGGCATTATGATTTATGATCATAAAGGCACTAACGGTATTCCTAAAATTATTATGGCAAAAGAAGGGGAGATGAAGAAATCGAAAGATGGTGTTTATTTGGTTTTTAATCTTAAGAATGGAGTAACGTACGAAGAACAATCGAATACGAACGGTGTTTACAATCCTAGGCAGATTTTATCAAGAACGAGATTTAAAGAAACAGAACCTAAATTTGATATGAAGTCTTTTGATTTGCAGAAGACCGATCAAAATGCTTTTGGCAACAGTACGGTAATGCTTAATTTAAAGGGAATTGATAAAAAACGTGATTCATTGACTAAACAAATGGATACACTGAATCGTAATAATGCCAGATCGCTCGGTAATAATTTTAAGCAGAATAACCTTGCCATGGGTTATACAAAGTTAAAAGTAGTTCCGAAAAAAATAGACGATGTGATGTTAAAAAGCATTCCTAATGGTTCACGGCTTGCCAGTATTCAGAACGCTGCTAATACTGTTTCAGTAATGACACAAAGTTTATCGAACGGTGCACCACGGCAAGAAGATTTAAGGGGTGAAATTATTTTTACCAGCGTAGAATATCAACGCAAATTTACTTTAGCTGCATCTTGTATTTTGCTGTTTTTTATTGGTGCGCCTTTAGGTGCCATTATTAGAAAAGGAGGAATGGGCTTACCAGTTGTAATTGCCATCTGTTTTTTCCTAATATATCATATTGTTACTACAGTTGCCGAAAAATCTGCAAGAGAAGGTTCTATTAATCCGGTTTTCGGAATGTGGATTGCCTTTATTTTGCTAACCCCACTTGCAGTGTTTTTAACCTATAAAGCAACAGTAGACTCGGCTTTATTTGATGTGAATTATTACAAGCAATTTTTTATAAAACTTTTCAAAATTAAGCAGCGTTCTTAAGCTGTTTTTTCCTTTACTTCTAAATGATATATTCTTAATTATATTGTTTAATAAGGTTGTACATTTGTATTCAATTAGTGGTGAGCTAATAACACGTTAAACAGCATTTTATAAGCTCTAGCCATTAAAAAATATTGTACTCTACAAAAAATGCAAACAAAATTAAATACCATACAGGAGGCTATTGAAGATATCAAAGCCGGTAAAGTTATTATCGTTGTAGATGATGAAGACAGAGAGAATGAAGGTGATTTTTTAACTGCTGCGGAAAATGCTACGCCAGAGGTTATTAATTTCATGGCTACTTATGGTCGTGGTTTAATTTGTGCGCCATTAACAGAAGAACGCTGTGTTGAACTTAACCTGAATTTGATGGTTGGTAAAAACACAGCAGCTTACGAAACCAACTTTACGGTTTCAGTAGATTTGGTTGGTTATGGTTGCACAACAGGTATTTCTGCCAGCGATCGTTCTAAAACAATGCTTGCGTTGGTAAATCCAAATACAAAACCCGAGGAATTAGGAAGACCAGGACATATTTTTCCACTAATAGCAAAAGATGGTGGTGTAATTAGAAGAGCCGGTCATACAGAAGCGGCAGTTGATTTAGCACGACTTGCAGGAATGAAACCTGCTGGGCTTTTAGTTGAGATTTTGAAAGAAGATGGTGAAATGGCTCGCTTACCAGATTTATTTAAAATAGCAGAGCAGCATCAATTAAAAATTATTTCTATTGAAGACCTCATAGCTTATAGATTAGGGATAGATAGTTTAGTTAAGCAAGAAGTTACCATCGATTTACCAACAGCCTGGGGCGATTTTAAGATGACTGCCTATACACAGCTTGATAATAATGCAACTCATCTTGCAATATCTAAAGGCGAGTGGAAAGAGGGAGAGCCTATTCTTGCCCGTGTACATAGTTCTTGTGTAACAGGAGATATCTTTGGTTCATGCCGTTGCGATTGCGGGCCTCAATTACACAAGGCTTTAGAAATGATTGAAAAAGAAGGAAAGGGTGTTGTTGTTTATATGAATCAGGAAGGGCGTGGTATAGGCTTAATAAACAAATTACGTTCATACAATTTACAGGATGCAGGTTTTGATACCGTTGAAGCGAATATAAAATTAGGCTTTAAAGGTGATGAACGTGATTATGGAGTTGGTGCTCAAATTTTAAGATCACAAGGGGTAACCAAAATGCGCTTAATGAGTAATAATCCTACAAAACGTGCTGGTTTGGTAGGGTACGGTTTAGAAGTTGTAGAAAATATTCCAATCGAGATTGAAAGTAATGTACACAACGAACGTTATTTGAAAACTAAAAGAGATAAAATGGGTCATTCCATTATGAAAGGTTAATTCAATTTTAAGTTTGCAGTTGTCGAAACTGCAAACTTAAAACTATCTCCTCTGATTGTTTTTGCTCTGATTAATAATGGCTTCTTTGTTAATAGATTTGTTTGTTTTAACAGGCTGTTCGGCTTGTTTTTTTCTCAGGTTCCTTCTATAAGAACCTGTAAGTTTCTGCAGGAATTCTTTAAAAGTATCAAACTGTTGCGTGTAAACTAAGCCCACTGAAGTCACATTAGCTGTTGCGCTAATACCGCTATTTAAGAAAATACTTTGCTGCGTTGGTGGTTTATTCGCCAATTTACCAGTTAAGCTTCCATCTTTTTTAATCAGGAATAAAGCTTCGACCTCACTGCCAACATTTCTATCAGCAAAATCAATTACTGTAAAATCATTTAAACTATTTCTATCAACAATACCTGCGTTAACAATTAAGCGGTCGTTAAAAAATTTAAAAGATGCATTAGCCTCACTTAAAGATTTTACGTTTAAATCGACAAAGTTTAAGTTTAATGATGATAATACATTATTAAATTGATTAAATACTAATTCGGTTGCTGTACTTGATACACTTGAACTCAGCTGTTTTCCAATAGACTCTCCACCATTGCCAGGTGCAAAACTTCTTCTGATAATTAGACTGAAAGCTTGTAGATTTAGGTTGTTCTGGTCGCTGAAATAAGTTTGTAATTCTTCTTTAATTGCAGGTTGTGCCGGGAAATTAATATCAAGCTTAATGTCTGGTTGCAATAGTAGGCCAGTTAAACCCATTTCAACCTCGGTATTTACACGTTGATTGGCATTACTACTAGCATCACGGTTTGCGGCTTTGTAAAGTTCGTTTAAATTCGCCCTTAAAGCATATACCGCTTTAAGGTTTATCTGTGCAGCGGTTGGATTTCCTGTCCATCTAATTGTTCCGCCTTGCCTGATTTCAAATTTCTTGTTGATAACCTCCTGAGCGGTAAAGTCGAAACTTCCAGTTTCGATAATGTAATCTCCAGACATTTCAAAATCACCAAGACTGTTAATATTCAGGTTTAATTCTGCGTTACCTTTTCCACTAAGGTTACCAAGTGTGGTAAATATGTTTGCGGTTGTATTAGGGTCTATCGTTAGCTTAAATGTTAATGTTAAGCCCTCGAAAGATGTTGATTTTTTAACAATCTTAGCCGAATCCAAACTAATAAAGTTTATAAAATCTTTATCAGACACCGTTTCTGAACTGTTTAAAGGTAAATTAAATACTGTTCCCTTTTCAGTTTTGGCTTTGATATCAATCTTCATTTTGCTGGTTGGTCCATTAAATTGGAATACACCAGTACCATAAGCTTTTCCGTAGTAAACCGAATTATCCTTATTTGTTGTGTTTAATGCCATCAGGTTTTTGGCATTTACGATTACTTTTAACATTGGGTCGTCAATGTTGTTCAAATCTACTGAACCATTTGCAGTAGCTTCGTGTCCTTCAAGATCTTCTAGCTTAAAGTTGTCAAGATTAATTGCGCTATTCTCTACCTCCACCTCATCACTGATAACATAAGTAGTTTTAAGGTAGTTTACTGTTAATTGAGCTTTGTCTAATGAAAGTGTACCATTAATTTTGGGATTATCGAATTTACCTTTAACAGTTAAATCAGAGGAAACATTCCCCTTTAAATTGGATACAAGTTTTTTAACAAAAGGCTCGAAGATTGTTAATTTACTATCATCCATTTTAACATTTAGATCTATATCTTTCTCTTTAAGATCTAAATTTCCGGTTAGTTTGAATGTTTCTGAATCATCAGCCATAATCCTCGTGAAAACATTCACTCGATTAGTTGTATTGTTAAAAGATGAAGTATCGGTTAGTGTACCAATATAGATATCGTTAAAGTTTAATGAGTCAATTTTAAGATCATCTGTTACTCTGGGTGCCTTCAAAATGCCATATAAATCTGTCTTCCCATTAACATTTCCAGCTAACTTTACCCCAAATCCTTTCGTAAAAGGGTTTATGGTTTTTAAACTGAAGTCTTTAAATCCAACTTGTAGCAAGTCTTTTGGGTCTTCAGATATTAAGCCGTTAATCGTAATTTGCTGATTGCCATTAGCTAAATCAAAGTTTTTGATTTCGGTTTTGCCGTTGTTTAAAATGATGCGTACTTTCTCCTCAATTCGCCATTCTTCGCTATTGATTTTTAATATAGATGGTAAGATACTCAATCTCGCAGTGGTATCTTGATTTTTGGTAAACTCTACTAGTCCGTTTAAATCCAGCTGATTGTCTTCTTCAGCGTTAGACATTTTTAAGTTGAAAGCTAGACTATCATTCCGCAAAATATTGGATATATTAACATCTTTTATAAACAGGCTATCGTTTAGCTGTACTCTATCCGAAGTTAAATTTAGTTGAAGTTGTTGTGGAGTAGTATTTTCATCAATGATAATATTATTAACAATAACACCTTGATATTTAAGATTTTTGATAAATCCATTCAGCGTTGCTGTGTTATTTCTCGAATCGAAATTACCAATAAAATTTGCCCCTTCGTTAATTTCTAAACCTGGCGAAATAAGCTGAGCAAGGGGCTCGAATTTTTTAATTTTCAAATTAAACTCAAAAATCTGCTCGTTATATTTTATAATCTTTGTTTGGAAAGACGGAACGTAAGTTTTAGCAATGGCTTTATAGTAAGAACCAATAGAATTTAAGTCGTACTTGCCATTAATACTGGCATCCAGAATATCTGATTTGATAGTTAAATTACGAGCAACACCAGTTCCGTTTGCAGTAAGTTCTACAGAATCTATACTATAGGTTCCTTTAGAGTTTCTTAGCGTTATTTCTTGAATGCGTAATTTACCTTCAATATTGTTCAGGTCAGTTCCAGAAAAATTAGTGTTGAATTTAGCATCAACACGTAATGAATCTTTTAATAAGTTTAATGCTTTTAACCTTGCACCTGTAATGGTTGCATTAAAATTGAAAATCGGTAGTTTGGGGTTTAAATTTACCCCACCGTCGAAAAGTAATTTTATGTTTTTATCATTAATGCTTAGTTTACCGTTAAAATATTTTTTATCAAAAGTTCCATCAATTTTAACATTTCTGTATCGGTAATTGTTAAAATCGATGTATGCAATGTCTCCGTTTAGCTTTTCCGAAAGATATTTAAGTTCTGTACCGCGACCCTTAACGTTTAATGAAGAAGTTACCCTACCTAAGCTTTTCTCATCAAGTAAGTTGCCGATGTTAAAATCATAAGTTTTTACACTTCCGGTGTAAGATGGAACATCGTTTTTGTCGATTTTCATGTTTACATCAGAAACAACTCTGCCTAATTTAGTTTTGAATTCGCCATATGCAATAAAATCATTTTGGAAACCTGTGAAGCTTCCATTAAAATTAATGTTGCCAAATTTATTTATAATAGATGGGATTACTTTTTTCTTGTTTCCAGTTATGCCGGCTAAAACTTCATCCAAATCCGTCTTGTTGGTTCCAGCCATTTCTATGTTTAAATCCATAAAAGTTTCCTTCCATTTAGGCAAACCTTTAATAATGAAATCGCCTTTTATGTAAGTTGCTTTACCAGATTTAACGGATAGCTTTTTTGCTCTGAGATTATTTACCAACCCTGTTATCTGTCCGTCTACATCGATATCAAGTTTCATGTCATTCAAATCTGGTGCAAAAAAGGCAACATCTTTGGAAGTAATATGACTGTCTTTAAAAACAGCTTTCATCCTAACGTTATCAATGTAATGGTTAAAGTCTTTAAAAGTCTTAAACTTCATTTGATAATAGTTGGTCAGCCTGCTTTGGTTGGTCACTAGTAATAAATTTTTAAGCTCTATTGCATTAGAATCTACAGTGGTTTCTGCAGTCAGGTTTTTTAAATAGAAACCACTTTTTTCTTTCAACGTTAAGTTTTTAATGTTGGTTTTGAATAGGTGGTTTTTAGTATCTAATCCTTCCAAAATCACGCTTAGCTCCTTAACATCAACGTTGTCAAAGTTTACGCTTTTGCCCTGCAAAGAATCTTTGGCTTTGTAATTTCTATATTTGAAATTAAGTTTATTAATTATAAATCGGCCGAAATTTATTTTGTAAGGTTTTTTATTCGGATCTTTTACACTCGGCTTACCAGAATCGAAATAATTAATAATGAAATCGAGATTAGAAGAATTATCTTTGAAATCTTTTAAGAAAAAGGTTCCGTTATTAAGTTGTATGGTATTAATATTAATTATTTTTTTATCTATAGATAATTGATTAATATCGACCATTAGTGCAGGAGCGCTCAGTAATGTGTCTTTTTGAAGGTCCATTACTAGCAATTCTTCGAACACGATGGATTTGAAAGGCTTAATATATAGGCTCTTAATAGAAACAGTGGTATGAAGCTCCTTTGATAAATAGGCAGCTGCTTTTTTTGCAAAAAAAGTTTGCACTGGCTTAAATTGCAATGAAAAAATAAGTAGCGCAAGCAGCAAGATTATTGATGCAATTACCCAAAGGAGTATTTTAAATAGTTTTTTAATAATTTTGCAGCTTAAATAAAAATAATTTGTCTGTTATACTTGCTATCGAGTCTTCTTGCGATGATACATCTGTCGCTATTTGTAACAACGGCAAAATTACGGCCAATGTTATTGCAAACCAAACAATTCATGAAAATTATGGTGGTGTAATCCCTGAATTAGCTTCAAGGGTACATCAGCAAAATATTGTTCCTGCCGTTGCGCAAGCGTTAAAGAATGCAGGTGTCACAAAACAGGACATAACTGCAGTCGCTTTTACACGCGGACCAGGTTTGTTGGGTTCACTTTTGGTTGGGGTTTCTTTCGCTAAATCTTTTGCAATGGCTTTAAATATACCGCTAATTTCTGTCAATCATATGCATGCGCATATTTTGGCGCATTTTATCGATGAACCTAAGCCAAATTTTCCCTTTCTATGTTTAACCGTTTCTGGCGGTCATACGCAGATAGTTCTGGTTAAGGATTATTTTGATATGGAAATTGTAGGCGAGACTTTAGATGATGCAGCAGGGGAGGCTTTTGATAAAACTGCTAAGATTCTTAATTTACCATATCCTGGTGGACCTTTAATCGATAAACATGCGCAATTAGGTAATCCAAAAGCATTTAGATTTGCAGAGCCACAAATTGCCGATTTGAATTTTAGCTTCAGCGGATTTAAAACTTCAATTCTTTATTTTATAAGAAAACAGGAAAAGGAAAATCCAAATTTCATTGTCGAAAATTTAGCCGATATTTGTGCTTCAGTTCAGTATAGCATTATTCAGATTTTGATGAATAAGCTTAGGAAAGCAGCAAAGCAATATAATATTAAAGAGGTTGCAATTGCTGGAGGCGTATCTGCGAATTCTGGTTTGAGAAATACATTGCAGCAAGCGGCTGATGAATTGGGTTGGAAAGTTTATATTCCTGCTTTTCAGTATTGTACGGATAATGCAGGGATGATCGCCATTGCGGGTTATCAAAAATTTTTAAAACAAGATTTTGTTGGGCAAGAAGTTTCGCCAATGGCGAGAATGGAGTTTTAGTAAAGGTTAATCGGTTAATTGTTGAAATTGGTTAACTGGATTTTATCCCTGGATAATTCTTTTCTTGCTGCCTCAGAAGCTGAGAGCCTGTTAATTGTTGAAATGGATTAACTGATAATTGAAAACTGTAAACTGAATAATTATTTTATTGATAAATTGTTTATTGTTGGTTTGAAAATTGCCAACTGAAAATTGAATTATATGACAGGAGCATCATTAGTATTTTGGATAGTTTGTGCAATTCCTCTTATAGGGATTTTATACTATTTAATTAGAAAAGATAAAAATAAACTTAAAGGTAGTTGGGGCGTCATCATTTTAGGCGCATTACTAATTGCGGCTATATTGGTTATTGTTTACGTAACAAAAGATTTTAACGCCGTTTTTAGTCAGGATACGAATTAAAAACAAATTCCTTTAAACACAAATAAGGCCGGGATAATCATCTCGGCCTTATTTGTGTTTATTCTTATTTGAACTATTTTTCTTGTAATTTTTCGCCAGTTACTTCGGCTTTAATTTTAATTTCTAATTCATCTGCCAATTCAGGGTTGTCACTTAAAAGTTGTTTAACAGCATCTCTTCCTTGTCCAAGTTTTGTATCACCATAAGAGTACCAAGAACCTGCTTTTTTGATGATACCAAAATCAACACCTAAATCTACAATTTCACCATTTTTAGAAATGCCTTCTCCAAACATTACATCAAATTCTGCAATACGGAAAGGTGGTGCTACTTTATTTTTAACGATTTTTACTTTAACACGGTTACCAGAAACTTCGTCAGAATCTTTAATCTGAGAAATACGACGAATATCTAAACGAACTGAAGCATAGAATTTTAAAGCGTTACCACCAGTTGTTGTTTCGGGATTGCCAAACATAACGCCAATTTTATCACGTAACTGGTTAATGAAAATACAGCAACATCCCGTTTTGGAAATTGTTCCAGTTAATTTACGTAATGCCTGACTCATTAAACGGGCATGTAAACCCATTTTACTATCCCCCATTTCACCTTCAATTTCACTTTTTGGTACCAGGGCAGCAACAGAGTCAATCACAATCACATCAATTGCGCCAGAGCGAATTAAGTTATCAGCAATTTCTAAAGCCTGCTCACCATTATCTGGTTGAGAGATTAAAAGGTTATCTGTATCAACACCTAATTTCTTTGCATAAAACTGGTCAAAAGCGTGTTCCGCATCAATAAATGCAGCGATACCGCCTTTTTTCTGCGCTTCTGCTATAATATGTGTTGCCAAAGTTGTTTTACCAGAAGATTCTGGGCCATAAATTTCAATTACACGACCTTTTGGAATACCACCAATGCCTAAAGCAATATCTAAACTAATTGAACCTGTAGAAATAAAATCAATTGGTTCAATAGCAGTATCGCCAAGTTTCATTATGGTGCCTTTACCATAAGATTTTTCTAATTTATCTAAAGTTAATTGTAGGGCTTTTAATTTATCAGGATTTGCGCTTGCCATTTTTATGTTATTTGTTGCGGTAAATATAATTGAATACTCGGCTAATATGCTCGGATGTTAATAAGTAATAATGCTAAAATATTTAGCTAAGTTAACTGTTTTTTAACTAATGTCAATAGTAAATTGAAAATAATTTTAGACTTTTAGTCTATCTCTTTCTTGTTGTGCAGTTAAACGTTCAAAATATCTGCACATATAGGTAATTTCACAAACATCACATTTGGGGCTTCTGGCTACACAAACATAGCGGCCATGTAAAATTAGCCAATGATGAGCAATATGAATATCCTGCTTAGGTAGGTTTTTGACCAAATCTTTTTCAACAGCCAGGGGCGTTTTACCATTAGTTAAGCCTAAACGATTGGCAACTCTAAAAACATGGGTATCAACCGCCATTGCAGGTGCATTGTAAATTACAGAAGCAATTACATTTGCAGTTTTTCGACCTACGCCTGGCATTTTTTGTAAATCATCAATATTTGATGGTACAATATCGTTAAACTCGTTAAGTAAAATATTAGCCATGCCAACTAAATGTTTTGCCTTATTATTTGGGTAGCTAATACTTCTAATATAATCGAAAACAATATCTGGTGTAACCTCTCCCAAAGCTTTTGCATTTGGAAAACGTTTAAAAAGAGCAGGTGTAACCATATTCACTCTTTTATCGGTGCATTGTGCAGAAAGAATTACCGCAACCAAAAGTTGGTACGGATTATTATAATGTAATTCAGTTTCAGCATCTGGCTGCTTCGCTGAAAAATGTTCTACAAAAAGTTTGTAACGTTCTTTTTTAAGCATCGGCAAATATAAGAACCAAAATTAAATTGGTTGGTTTAATCTTACGTTTTTAGCTGCAATTGTCATAGAATGGATATAGTAACTTTTGGTCAAAAATTATTTAATCATTCATCATAGAACAATTAATAAGCTTGTATTAGGACTTCAGCAGGTATATGAAGTATATCAGTTAATTTTCGAATCATAGAAAGACTTAGTTTTCTTTTCCCTGATAGGACCTCAGATTTTCTTGAACGTGTACCCAATAATTTACTTAGTTCATTTTCAGATAAGTTCATTTGTTCCATTCGAAATTTGATAGCTTCTATTGGATTTGGATAAGAAACAGGATAATGTACTAGTTCATATTCTTTGACTAATAGGCTTAAGATTTCTAATTCATCAGAAATTGCAGAGCCCTCTATGATGTTAGTTTGCATCAACTCATATACATGAGCCAGAGCATTATCGTATTCTTTCTCAGTTTTAATTGGTTTTAACATAACTAATTGTTTTAGCGTTAATTTTATCATATTGATTATGCGATCCAAACCAGACAATAAAAACAATTTTTAATCGATATTCTATATCTACGATTAAGCGATAACTATTACCATGGATATTAAATACAACTCTTTTTTCATTAAGTATAGAAGCATTTTTATATTGTGCTTTTAATTCATTTGGGTTATTCCATAGTGCAGAAGCAGCCTCTTCATGCCAGCTTAATAACGCTTGTTCTGCCTGATGGAATTCATCAATATAATCTTTTAGAGTTTTTATGGCTATCACTCGCATATTTAACAAATATACTAATTTGTTCCCAAAACGGGAACGTTATGTTCTGTAATTTTTTTTTTCAAATTTATGTATACCGATATAAGCCTTAAAAACTCAATAATAGAGCTTCTTATTTCAAATGATAATTTGGCAGAGCAAATAGGCAAAATTTGATCAGAGGAAACATCGCACCGGAGTTAGCCAATCAGTTTTCTAAGAATCAAGAATTAATCAAAGAAATTGAAAACGTAATCAAAACGATTTAAGAATATGGCTTAGTCTTTTAAAACCCATTGCGAAATACAAATGTTATATGATTGGTATGAATCCAGGTTTAATAACTAAATGAATTTCTAATAACAAACCTTTTCGTCAAAGTTGATTAGCCATTTTGGCTTAGATAGCTGTAGTCATTAATTATAAACCTGATGTAAGCGATATACTTTTTGGTTGCAGAAACTTAAATTTAGTATCAAATCTTTCACAAAAAGATAAAGCGTGCAGCAGGGCTAATAATTTTTAGCACTGCTGCACGCTGATTTTCTAATTAGTGAAAAGAAACTACAGGGGTTTTTTCGCCAACTTCTACAGTTTGATTACTTTTTATTAACCAAAATGCAAATAGCGAACCTATTAAAGCCATCGCTGCGCCAACATAAGCAGGCGAGGTGTAATCGAAACCGTAAACTAAAGGTAAGCCACCAAAAAATGCACCTAAAGCATTGCCAATATTAAAACTTGCCTGACTTGCAGATGCGGCAAGCATTTCTGACCCTTTAGCCGATTGTATCATTAACATTTGAATCGGTGCTGCTAAAGAAAACGAAACTGCTCCGGTAACGAATGTCATTATTAAGGATAAAACCTGATTTTCTGATACAAAATGTACAATAATCAGCGTAATAACCATTGCTATTAGTAAAGTAGCTGATGCTTTTGCAGGAGAATATTTATCTGCAAGTATTCCGCCGAGGTAATTACCCGCCATCATGCCTAAACCTGCAAGCATTAATATATAGGTTACCGCATTTTCCGAAAAGCCTGCAACTTCAGTCATTAATGGAGCAATGTAGCTGTACCAGGTAAATAAGCCGCCAGTACCTATCGATATCATGAAAATTATAATCCAGGCTTCGCGTTTTTTAAAGAAACCAAGCTCTGCTTTTAAGTCGCGGTTTTTAGCGGCCTCTAAAGCTGGTAGCCATAATTTAAGACTTAAAAGTGTAATTAAACCAACAGCAACTACAACAGCGAATGAAATTCGCCATGAAAAATTATGACCAATGAATGTGCCTAATGGTACACCGATTATATTGGCTATTGTTAAACCCATAAACATTAGTGAAACGGCTTGTGCAGCTTTTCCTTTCTCGGCAATGCGACTGGCTACTACCGAACCAACGCCAAAGAAAGCCCCATGAGGCAAGCCAGAGAGTAATCTTGCTATAAATAAAGTGTCGAATGTTGGTGCAAATGCAGAGAAGGCATTAAATACCGTAAACATAACCATTAAAGCCATTAATATCTTTTTTGGTGGATATTTACCGGCAATCATAATTAATAATGGTGCGCCAATTACAACACCCAGGGCATAAGCAGATATTAAATGACCAGCTTGCGGAATTGTTATGTGTAAATCTTTAGCGATATCGGGAAGTAAGCCCATCATAACAAACTCTGTTATGCCTATGCCTAAACCGCCTAAAGTAAGTGGGATTAAATTCTTGTTCATAGAAATGCTTAGTGTTAAAAATACACTAAGCAAAGATATAGCTTTTCAAGCTATAAAATGCAAAATAGAAGCAATTTGTGACTATTCTAGGATAGAACTTTAAAGTTGTAAGCAGCTGATAATTAGCTTAGGTGTTGAGTTTTTAAGTAAAAAAAATCTGCCTTACTCAGTAAGGCAGATTTTTAGCTCGTGTAAATTTACTTTGTTTTGCTGTACGTTAAAATCCTTTTGATTGTATCATCCGAAGGATTTTTAATCAATCCATCTAACTTACTTTTGATTTGATCGTAAAATAAGTCGATTTCCGCGTCAGATTCATTATCAGTTGTTGACTGAAACATGTTTTGAATTGGTAAATTTACATTTGTTTTTGATGTAGAGGTTTTTGTCATAAGCAACTAAATGTTATAAGTTTTATAAACTTAACGATAGTTCAGATGCTTTATTTCAATCCCTAAAACATTTTGTGTAACTTTTTTATTACCCCTTGTAGGTCATTTCTTTTGTTTTAAGCATTTTGCGCAAATTGCTTAATGCGTAGCGCATTCGGCCTAAAGCAGTATTAATGCTTACATCAGTTAAATCGGCTATCTCCTTGAAACTTAGATCGGCATAATGACGCATTAAAAGCACTTCTTTCTGCTCATCAGGCAGTAATTGAATCATTGCTTTTAAATCTTTATGGGTTTGGTCGCGGAGCATTTTCTCTTCTGCACTTTCATCATAAAAGTGAAGCATATTAAATACATCCATTCCATCCGAACTTGTAATAATTGGAGTTCGTTTTTCTTTTCTGAAATAATCGATAACTAAGTTATGCGCAATACGCATTACCCAAGGTAAGAACTTGCCTTCCTCGTTGTATCGTCCTGATCGCAGCGTGTTTATTACTTTAATAAAAGCATCCTGAAAAATATCCTCCGCCAGATATTGGTCTTTAACCAATAAGTAGATAGAAGTATAAATTTTGCTTTTATGTCTTCGTAAAAGTTCCTGCAATCCATTCTCGTTCCCAGTAATGTATAACTTTACAAGGTCCTGATCATTGTATGATTGTAAATTCATAGGTTTACCTACACTAAATCCCGTACTATTTGCTAAAAATTAATTTGTAGAAGTTTAATTTCTATAGCTGCTCTCCTATGTTTTTGAATGTGTTAGTTTGGTTCTGAGGTTGTTAATAGTCAAAGAAAGTGTTTTTTTTATCAAAAAACAAAAAATAAAATGTTAAAAAATAAATTAACCATCTCAGTACCCTATTTTTGTATATTATTTATAAAACCCAATTCACTGGAAAAGGGTTATATTTTATATCGTTAATAATACATGAGCAAAAAAGAAGCCGAAAAAGATCCGCATAAAAATATTATTATAAAAGGTGCTCGTGTGCACAACCTAAAAAACATAGATGTTGCTATTCCAAAAAATAAATTGGTTGTGGTAACAGGTATGTCTGGTTCGGGTAAATCTTCGCTCGCTTTCGATACTTTATATGCTGAAGGTCAACGCCGTTACGTAGAAAGTTTATCGTCTTACGCCCGTCAGTTTATGGGTAGAATGAATAAGCCCGATGTTGATTATATAAAAGGTATTGCACCAGCAATTGCAATTGAACAAAAAGTAATAACCTCAAATCCCCGATCTACGGTAGGTACATCAACAGAAATTTACGATTACTTAAAATTGCTTTTTTCCCGAATTGGGAAAACGATTTCGCCAATTTCTGGAAAAGAAGTTAAAAGGGATTCGGTAAGTACCGTTGTAGATTTCGTTAGCGCAATGCTTGAAGATACAACAGTCACTGTTTTTTGCCCACTTTATCCGCATAATAACAGAACCATAAAAGAAGAACTTGCTATTTTATTGCAAAAAGGATTTTTAAGGGTTTTGATTGATAATAAAGTTTTAAAAATCGAATCTGTTCTGGATGATCCTGATTTTAAGGATGCTGAACTTATCGATGATGAAACTGTACAGATTCTTATAGATCGTATTGTAACCAGCACAGAAGAGGAAACTTTAAACAGGTTAGCCGATTCTGTTCAAACCGCTTTTTTTGAAGGCAAAGGCGATTGCTACGTTGAGGCTGAAGGTAAAACCAAGCATTTTAGCGATAGGTTTGAGCTTGACGGTATGCGTTTCGAAGAACCTACACCTAATTTCTTTTCGTTTAATAATCCTTATGGCGCTTGTAAACGTTGCGAAGGTTATGGAAATGTAATTGGGATTGATGAAGATTTGGTTATTCCTGACAAGAGTAAGAGTGTTTACGACAATGCAATTGCTCCTTGGCGTGGTGAGAAAATGGGCGTTTGGTTGCAGAATTTTATTAAAGCATCGGCTAAATTCGATTTTCCAATTCACCGTTCGTACAGTGCTTTAACTGAAAAAGAGCAGCAATTACTTTGGACGGGTAACAAATATTTCCAGGGATTAGATGCTTTTTTCAAAGAACTGGAAGAGCAAACCTATAAAATTCAGTATAGAGTAATGTTATCCCGCTACCGCGGAAAAACAACTTGCCCCGAATGTAAAGGATCGCGTTTGCGTAAAGATGCCTCGTATGTTAAAATTGCCGAAAAATCTATAATTGATGTTGTTTTAATGCCATTATCTAAAGCTTTGGTGTTTTTTAACGAACTAAAGCTTAATACAAATGATGCAAAAATTGCTAAAAGATTATTAGCCGAAATTGATAACCGCTTTCTTTATTTAAATAACGTTGGCCTGGGCTATTTAACGCTAAATCGATTATCGAATACACTTTCAGGTGGAGAATCGCAGCGTATTAATCTTGCAACGTCTTTAGGAAGTAGTTTGGTTGGTTCAATTTACGTGTTGGATGAGCCAAGTATCGGACTTCATCCTCGCGATACAAATAAGTTAATTGAAGTTCTAATATCATTGAGAAATGTTGGTAACACCGTTTTGGTTGTTGAGCACGAAGAGGAAATGATGCGTGCTGCCGATTATATTATTGATATCGGTCCTGAAGCCGGAACTCATGGTGGAAATTTAGTTTTCAGCGGTAATTACGAAGAAATTTTAAAAGATAAAAACAGTTTAACTGGTAGATATTTATCTGGCTTAGAGAAAATTGCAATTCCTGAAAAGCGCCGTACATGGAAAGACCATGTGCTGATTAAAGGGGCAAGAGAAAATAATCTTCAGAATATTGATGTGAAATTTCCGCTCGGTGTATTTACAGCAGTTAGCGGTGTTTCGGGTTCGGGCAAAACAAGTTTAGTTAAGAAAATTCTTTATCCGGCTTTACAAAAGGCTATTGGAAATTACGCGGGCGAACAAACTGGTTCTTACGATGGTATTTTTGGTAATTACGATTTGGTTAGTTCGGTAGAAATGGTCGACCAGAATCCAATAGGTCGTTCAAGCCGTTCGAATCCGGTTACCTATGTTAAAGCCTGGGACGATATTCGTGCCTTGTTTTCTAATTTGGCCGCTGCAAAGGCGGCAGGGTTAAAGCCCGCTGCATTCTCTTTTAATGTTGAAGGCGGTCGTTGTGATGTTTGTCAAGGTGAGGGCGAGGTGAAAATTGAAATGCAGTTTATGGCAGATATTTATTTGCCCTGCGAAGCTTGTGGTGGAAAACGCTTTAAACAGCAGGTTTTAGATGTAACTTACAAAGAGAAAAACGTATCCGAGATTTTGGATATGACCATTGATGAAGCCGTAGATTTCTTTAAAGACGAACAAAAAATTCTTAATAAATTAAATCCTCTGGTTGATGTTGGTCTGGGCTATGTTCATTTAGGCCAATCGTCTAATACATTATCTGGTGGCGAGGCACAAAGAATTAAATTAGCATCATTCCTAATTAAAGGTAATAACGCTAACAAAACACTATTTATTTTTGATGAGCCAACAACTGGATTGCATTTTCACGATATCAAGAAATTATTAAAAGCTTTGAATACTTTAATAGAGCAAGGCAATACAATTTTAGTAATAGAACATAATATGGATATGATAAAATGCGCCGATTGGGTAATTGATATTGGTCCGGAAGGGGGAGATGGTGGAGGTCAGCTTGTTTTTGAAGGTACACCAGAAGATTTAGTAAAAGTGAAAACTTCTTATACTGGAAAATATTTGGCATCGCATTTAAATTTAAAACCATAATTTCGGAAATGCTTTTTATAACGTTTTTCATAGGCATTATCCTTAATGCAATGGGTTATATCCCTCCAGGAAATATAAATTTGACTGTTGCACAGCTTGCCATTAATAAAGGCATGCGTCAGGTTTGGTATTTCATTCTTTCTTTTTCATGTGTGGAAGTTTTTTTTACTTTCGGTATGATGCGTTTTGCCCGCTGGGCGATGAGTGATATTAACCCAAACGAGGCAGTGAGCGAAGTTCGGCTTGGAACATTGGTGGATTGCTTTATGATTCTGATGTTCGTTGTTATGGGCACAATTACCTGGATAAACCGTAAAAAAGTACCCAAAACAAGTGCTAAAAAGGAAGATAAACGAAGTGGAAGTGTATTATATGGTTTAATACTTGGTGTTTTAAACCCGGTTCAAATTCCATTTTGGCTTTTCTTTGGTAACTATGTAATTCTACATAACTGGATTGAAACGGATTACTTATCTCTAGTTATTTTCGCTATTGGCTCTGGTTTTGGCTCGGCAGGAGCATTGTATTTATACGCACACTTTGCGACTTTTATTCAAGAGAAATTTGCATTGAGTAGCTTAATTATTAATAAATCAATAGCAATATTTTTATATGTACTTGCACTTTATTTAATCGCTAAACAGTTGATGATAATCTTTTAATTCGTATTGTTTAAATCCCAGAAGAAATATAAGGTAGAAAGATTGCTTTGTGCATCGCAATGATGAGTGCTGAATAATTAATTTCTTACTTCAAAAACTCTACATTCCAAATTTTCTCTGCTTTTCGGCCTATCAACCAAAAAGATGCCGCCAAAACCGAGAAGAAAATTGCCTTATGCCAACTATCCCAAAAATATTCGAAATAACGGGTATAGAGATTTATAAAAAGAAATGTGATGCCAAACTCCCTTGCAATATCATCATGATATTTTAGACCAAAAACTGTACTCGCTACACAAACTGCTGCAGATATTAATGCCCAGTAAAAAAGGCTTAATTGCCTAACGGTGTACCATTCCTCTAAGCTTGCAAAGTTGCCGAAAACAGATAAAGCCCATAGAGAAATAAAAAGATATACCATTCCCGCGATATAGGTAACCTGAAAGAAGGTTTGCGTTTTAGTGTTCAGTTTCATTATGAAGGATGCAGCTGTTAGAACTGCTCCAAAAACAACAAATCTCAGCGGATAATTCATCCCGAGGAAATAATAATTCCACCGGCTTAAATAACCTGTTTCGGTACCAAACCATGTACCTAAAGAAATCAGTGCAAAAATCCAAATCAGTCTTGAATTAAATATGTAGCCTAAAGCGCCATAAATAAATACAGAGATTAAAATCAGAATAGAGAAGTTTCCGGAGCCATTATCTATAGCTTTACCGAAATAAGCAATAGCATTTGCTGTTAAAAGAATTGCAGAAAATACAATTGCCTCATTACTAAATTTTAAATGAGGAAGCTTTTTCTTCCTGCGGAAACCAAGAATATAAAGCCAGGTAGCCAATCCTCCGGAAACAATAGCAATTACAATATTAGGGGTATTATAAACTCGTTTTAAATAATTGAGAATGGTATTATCGATAAGCAAAGAACCCAATGCGATAAAACCGCAGGCAAGTGCAACCCAAAAAGCATATTGCGCTAAGCGTAGCCAGTCGAAGTTTTTGGCTTCGTAGCTTTTCCGAAGTTTATTACTTGTTTCTTCACTAATTAAGCCATCGTTTTGCCATTGCTCAATCATGTCATCAAGAAATTCACTCTTTTCTCTGTCTACTTTCATATTGTAAGTTGCCAAACGAAGATATAAAATATGTGTTTATTGCGACTCTATATCACTTCCTTAATCTTCTTATTATTGCCTACAATCCAAATTACATCACCATTATCAAAAACGAAATCTGATGATGGATTCAAGATCCTTTCGGCGCCACGTTCTATGCCTACAATTAGTGCTTGTGCTTTTTCTCTAATTCCAGCATTTCGAATGCTTAACCCATAAACAGGCGATTCCAAATTAACAACTACCTTTTGCAAAGTCATTTCCTTATCAGGGAAACTTTTTTCAGATTCTGTTTCTGGTAAATCAACCTCTAAAATAGCTTTAACCATTGCAAGCTGGTCATCTGCACCAATAAGCAATAATTTATCGTTTGGATAGAGGCGTTCGTCTCTGCCAGGCGTGGGAATTGAGTTTCGGCCACGTTCAATCATCGCAATATTAACACCGTATTTCTCTCTAATCATTAAATCGGTAAGCGTTTTTCCAACTACTTCCGATTCTGGAGAAACCGTCAGTTCTGTTAAGTGCGTATCCCAAGGTAAAATATCGGGTTTTTGATTTTCCCTGGCATTTAGATTAAGCATAAATCTGCGTTCTAATTTATCATAGAATGATTGAAGTTTTCTGGAGAAAATTATCATTCCAAACACAATTAATCCTAGTGCAATTCCTGTAGCAACCCAGGTATCGAAGAATTCGTACATCAAAAAGCCAACAAAGAAAATTCCTAAGGCAATTCTAAAAATCTCGATTGCAACTAATGGTCCACGGGTATATTTTTTGTTCAGCCAAAGGTGAGAATAGGCTGTTCTTTGTATTCTGCGGATAGATAAAGCCCATAAAAAAGGAGCCATTAATATAAACGAGGCTATTACGCTTATGATTATTGAGGTTAAGCTATTTGCTATATTCTTCACGATAAATGGCTGTACATAACGATATGCAAGGAAAATTATCGCAATTATGATTACAGAATGAATAATGGTGTTAAATATGTAAGAACGTAATAATACTTTCCAATCGCTTAGCGTAGTTATTCCTTCGGTACTTGAACTGTATCTTTCAATACCATTAAGCCATTTCTGCGGCAAAACTCTTTTTAAAAAATTATAAAAAGGTTCTGCTAATTTAATAAGATATGGTGATGTAAAAGTTGTTATTGCGGCTGCTGCAACAGCAATAGGATAAAGGAAATCGCTGGTTACTTTTAAAGTTAAGCCGAGCGATGCGATGATGAACGAAAATTCACCAATTTGAGCTAAACTCATACCAGATTGCACAGCCGTTTTTAGTGGCTGACCCGAAAGTAATGCACCAAGAATGGTAAATA
The DNA here is from genome assembly GCF_042650905.1 of Pedobacter jamesrossensis. Taxonomy (NCBI): domain Bacteria; kingdom Pseudomonadati; phylum Bacteroidota; class Sphingobacteriia; order Sphingobacteriales; family Sphingobacteriaceae; genus Pedobacter; species Pedobacter jamesrossensis. The sequence continues at coordinate 21,639 of NZ_JBHSBY010000115.1, forward strand.
AGATTTTCCCAAAGATGATAACTAAAGTTGCTAAAATAATTGGCCCAGCATATTTAACAAGCATTGCCGGTTCAATAAGCATTCCAACCGAAACAAAAAATACTGCAGCAAATAAATCTTTAACCGATTTGGTTAAATGCTCAATTCTTTCTGCTTGTGTTGTTTCTGCCAGGATAGACCCCATTATAAAAGCACCTAGAGCAGGGGAGAAACCAACCTTATCGGCAAGTAAGACCATTATTAAACAAAGTGCCAGTGAAACAACCAGCATGGTTTCATCGTTCATTAATTTTTTGGTTGCCTTTAAAAAGGATGGTATTAAAAATATACCAGCTAAAAACCAAAGAACAAGAAAGAACGCTAATTTTAAGATAGACATGACCATTTCTGTACCGGCCGATTGCTGACTAACTGCAAGGGTGGAAAATAATACCAACAGTAAAATGGCTAATAAATCTTCTACAATTAAAACTCCGAAAACTAAACCAGCAAACTTTTTATGTTTTAGACCTAATTCTTCAAATGCTTTAATAGCTATCATGGTTGATGAAATGGATAAAATTCCACCAAAGAAAAGACTATCCATGTCTTTCCAGCCCATCGCCTTGCCCATTAAATAACCTGCAAGGATTATAAATAAGACTTTAACAATTGCCGTAATGGATGCTGAACCGCCAACCTTTACCAGCTTTTTGAAACTAAATTCTAAACCTAAACTAAACAAAAGGAAAATTACGCCAATTTCGCCCCAAATGTTAATGCTTTTGGTATCGGTAACGGATGGAAAAAAATCTAAATGTGAGCCAACTAAAAGGCCTGCAATGATATAGCCTAAAACTAAAGGCTGCTTAATTTTTTTAAATATGAGTGTCGTTATTCCTGCGGCAGCAAGGATTAATCCTAAATCGGCAATTAAATCTGGTAAATGCATGTATAAAAATGAGTATTGAGTAATTAAAATTTTATCTCAGCAATTTTATGTTGAGTATAAACAAAGCTGCATCACTGCAGTTAAAAATTAAATTACCTACCAAAAAACGTGTTTTGGATAGAGCATTTTGAACAGGCACCAATAGTTGAACCTTAGTTTTTTGATTGAAACTTTGGTATTGATGATTTTATTTACTGATAGAAAAAACGCAATAAAAGTAAACAGAATAAAATAGACTGATACTCCTTTAAGCGTAGAGTTTTTAATTAAATCTTTTCCTAAATTTTCTTGCTCTTGCGGCAAATTTAAGGTGATTTTAGAAGTTGTTTTACTGGAAACGAAAGTTTCTTTTATTTTGCTCTTTTGGGTAATGGCTTCTTTTTTTTGAAAGGCAAAGCCTGATAAATTGAAGAAAATCAAAAGAGAAAAAATAATGTAAAAAAGCCTCATTGCTGCTAATATAGCGAAAATGAGGCTTTTTTGAAAGTAGAAAATAGATTTTTAGCTATTTTTCTATCGATGCGAAGTATTCTAATGTTGCTTCTTTATCTTTTTGAAGTTGAATAGTTAGCGCTTCTAAACCAGTAAATTTTACATCATGCCTTAAAAATTTTAAGAAATTCATTTTGATATCCTGACCATAAATTTCTCTGTCAAAATCAAAAATATTAACTTCAATATTTCTTGTCATGCCGTTTATAGTCGGGCGTTGGCCAATGTAAGCCATTCCTTTAAAGATAGAAGGTTTAAGGTTTAAGGTTGAGGCTTCTGGATTTTCCTTTAAACTTTCAAATTTTAAATCCGAACTCAGTTCAACGGTTACTGCGTAAATACCATCACCAGGAATAAGTTTGTATGTTTCTTCAATAAAGATATTAGCCGTTGGAAAACCAATGGTCCTGCCTATTTTATCGCCTTTAATTACCCTGCCGAAAATAGAAAAAGGATATCCTAAATAATCTGAAGCTAAGCCAACATCGCCAGCTAAAAGCGATTGCCTGATTTTTGTAGAGCTTACGGCCACATCGTGAATATCTTGTTCCATAATTTCTTCTACAGTGAAACCAAAATGCAAACCTGAAGCTTTTAAATCAGTTAAATTACCACTTCTATCTTTACCAAAGCGATGGTCGTAACCTATAATAATGTGTTTAGTGCCAATATTTTCAACTAAGATATGTTTAATGTAATCTTCTGGCAGTTGATTGGAAAAATCCCTTGTAAAGGGTGTAATTATTAAATGGTCGACACCAAGATTTTTTAAAATTTCGGCCTTTTCGTTTATGGTATTAATCATTTTTAAATCTTGATTTTCCGGATCGATAATCATTCTCGGGTGCGGAAAAAAAGTAAGGATTACACTTTCGCCACCATCGGCTTTTGCTTTTGTTACCAGTTGCTTAATTATTTTCTGATGTCCAAAGTGTACGCCATCAAAAGTGCCAATCGTTACAATAGCATTTTCGAGTTTAGAAAATTCGGATAAATTATGATATATTTTCAATGGATTTTCTTTTTACTGTGGGTTTTGCATGAGGGATGGAAGCGGTATCCTTTTTTGTTTCTCCTTTGATAAACTCAGGATGAGAGAAACAAAAAAGATTTAGCTTACAGCCCGACCCCTTGCGCAGCTTGGGGACATGCCCAAATTTATTTTAATAATTTATTAATGTAAAGCATGGCGCTTAACTACTCCACCTTTTAAATCGGCAATTTGTTGTTGTATTACGAAGGCATCGGCATCGATTTGTCTTATTGCAGTTTGCAATTTGCTCATTTCTAGTTTGGTAACTACTGTGAAAATAATATCGATATCTTTTTTTTCACCATAACCGCCTTCGCCTTTATATATGGTAACCCCACGTTTCATTTCGCCAATGATAAAACTTTTAATCTCGTCCTGATGCTCGGAAATTATGGTGACACCTGTATATTGTTCTATTCCATTAACTATAAAATCGATTGTATTAGATGCGGATAGATAAGTTAAAATGGCATAAAGAGCAGTTTCTATGTTTAAGAAATATGCAGCAAATGCAAAAATTATGATGTTTAAAATCAGAATAATATTACCGACGGTTAGAACGCTGTTTTTGCTGATGTATAGCGCCAAAACCTCTGTGCCATCGATTACGCAACCACCACGCATGGCTAAACCAATTCCACCACCTAAAAATAAACCGCCAAAAAAGGCTATCAATAACTTGTCGTGGGTGATTGGTTGAAAAGGTAGTATAATTAGTGCTATTGATAGCGCTGCAATTGCGATTGCCGTTCTAAATGCAAAGCCTTTGCCTATTTGCCTGAAACCTAAAATTACAAACGGAATATTAATAATGGCAATCAGGTAAGATAAATTCCAACCGGTAAGTGTGCTTAACAAGAGCGAGATGCCGGTAACGCCACCATCGATAAAATGGCTTGGCATTAAAAAACTTTTTAAACCAAAACAAGCAGAGGTTACGCCAGCAATTATTAAAAGAATTTCTTTTATTAAGCGGGCATTCTTGTTTTTGATATTGTTCATACTTCTGTTTCGGCTTTAACTTCTTCTTTCTTACTGCGAATATAATTAACGAGCTCTAAAACCTCAAACGCATTTGATAGTAAAAAGTTTCCGCTTCGGGTACGAGTTAATTTAGAAAGGTAAGCACCATTGTTTAAAGCTTTTCCGAAATCGGAAACTAAAGAGCGAATATATGTGCCCTTGCTACAAACGATTCTAAAATCGATTTCTGGTAAGTCTATTCTTGTTATTTCAAATTCCGGAACGGTTACAAATCTTTTGCGCAATTCTACTTCTTCACCTAAGCGAGCTTTTACGTATAGGCGCTCGCCATTTATTTTAACTGCTGAATGTGCGGGTGGATATTGTTCTATATCGCCTGAAAATTGAGCGGTAGCATCATAAATTTGTTGCTCTGTAATCTGACTGATGTCGAAAGTGGTATCAACTTCGGTTTCCATATCGAATGATGGAGTAATGGCACCTAAAACCATAGTTCCGATGTACTCCTTTTCTTCGGCTTGGAAGGTATCTATTTGCTTAGTTAGTTTACCTGTACAAATAATAAGCAAACCAGTAGCAAGTGGGTCTAAAGTGCCTGCATGACCAACCTTTAATTTTAGTGGTTTTAAAGAATTACGAATTTTACCAACCACATCAAAGGATGTCCATTTGTATGGTTTATTAATCAGCAATAGTTCGCCTTCGGCGAAATTAAACTCTTTAAATTTTGAATTTTCTGTGCTCACAAATCTTTTTTGTGCAAAGATACAGATTATATAATTTGCATACTGTGGCCGGTAAGCAACAAGATTATAATTACTAAACCAGCAATTATTCTGTACCAGCCAAACATTTTAAAACCATGTTTATTTAGGTAGCCTATGAAACTTTTAATAGCTAATAATGCAACTATAAAAGCAATAACATTTCCAATAATTAATAAATTAGTTTGCTCTGGAGTTATGGTATGGCCTTCCTTATAAAAATCGTAAAGTTTTTTCGCTGTTGCAGCAAACATGGTTGGAACGGCTAAAAAGAATGAAAACTCTGCTGCAACCTTTCTGCTCAACTTTTGTGTCATACCGCCAACAATTGTAGCACCAGAGCGAGAAACGCCTGGAATCATGGCTATGCATTGAAAGAAACCAATTTTTAAAGCGGTTAAATAGGTTATGTTTTCTTCTTCATTAATGGTTGGGTTGTTAAACCACTTATCAACAAATAATAAGATTACGCCGCCGATTAATAACGATATCCCTACAGCCATCGGACTTTCTAAAAGTTCATCGATTTTATCACTTAGTAAAAGGCCAAATACAGCCGCTGGAATAAAGGCAACCAAAAGTTTAATGTAGAAGTTTATCGATTTGAAAAATCTTTTGAAGTATAAAACAACTACCGAAAGGATAGCACCTAATTGAATTGCAATGGTAAATAATTTTACAAACGGATCGCTTGCAATGCCCATAAATGATGATGCAATGATCATGTGACCTGTACTCGATACAGGTAAAAACTCTGTTAATCCTTCAATAACTGCAAGGATAATGGCTTCAAAAGAATTCATATTTTTAATAATGGGTTAATCCCAAAGTAATTTTATTTTATAGTTTTTTAATTTTCTATCTCTGGATATGAGTGTTAAATTTTCTGATATTGCTTGAGAAACTATAATCCTGTCAAAAGGATCGTTATTTACAAATTCTAGTGATAATAATTTTGCAAGATGAGCTTCATTAATGGGAATAATTTCAATCTGATTTCTTTCGGCAAACCGAAACAATTCTTTAAATTCAATGCCTAAATCAAGTTTTCCAATTTGCTTTTTTATTGCAATTTCCCATAAAGATGCTATGCTTAAAAAACAAGACTCATTAATGTTTGAAAGTTTTTCTTTGATTGAAATTGGTAATTGACTATCACCTGCCACAAACCATAAAAAAGTATGAGTATCAAGTAAATATGCCATTAAATATACTCTGAAAACAGTTCTAGTGGTTCATCAAAATCATCAGATAATTTGATTTTACCTTTTGCAAAACCAAATTCACGCGATTTTAATTTAGGCTTGTCTTTATTTTTTGTTTTCAAGAATGCAACAAAATCTGCAACTTCCTGCCTAAGATTTTGCGGGAGCGAATTTATTTCAAGTTGAAGTTTTGTAGTTGTCATACTATAAAGGTATGAAAAATTACTTTTTACCTCTAAAATTTATTTTTTAAGAATAGCGTAAATGCCAAATGCGAAACCGAAAAGCACAACTAATGGCGCTAATAAAGTTCTTCTAAAATCATAAATGTCGCCAGTTGTACCCATCATTAAAATGAAACCAACAACTACAATTGCAATACTAATTAGTAATAACTGATAATTTTTTTTGGTGAAAACCAACTCGCTTTTAATGTCCTTTGCAACAGGACTTGTTTTTTTTTCTGCCATTATCTATAAAGATTGTAAGATTTTAAACGTAAATATCTGCTAACCGCAAACCAGGTACTAATGCCTGTAATAAAAATACCAACAATTACTAAACCAATAAATACCAACCCGAATTCTCTGTAATTGTTAAGAATAATAATTTCCGGAACTTCTTTACGGGCATAAATTAATGTTGCTAATAAAATTATAATCGCAATAAATGCAGCAATTAAACCATGCAAAGCAGCAAATAATAAGAAAGGACGCCTAATAAAGTTTTTCGTTGCACCAACAAGCTGCATACTTTTAATTAAAAATCGCTGCGAGTAAATGGCTAATCTTATTGTGTTGTTAATCAGCGCTATAGAGATAATGAGTAGCAATGCAGCAAAAGCTAAAATTATTAAACCAATTGTGTTAATATTTTTGTTAACCATATCTATTAAAGAACTTTGGTAAACCACTTCTTTAACGACAGGGTTTTTAGCTATACTCAATTTTAATGCATCTATGCTTTTATTGTTAGCATATTCTGCTTTTAAATATACATCAAAGGTTGATGTTAAAGGGTTGTACCCTAAAAAGTTAACAAAATCTTCGCCTAAATCCTGTGTTAAATTTCTTGCAGCTAATTCCTTATTTACATATTGAGTTTGTTTTACTGCAGTATTCGCGTTCAGTTCTTTTTGAAAAGCCAAAACATCAGCTTCTTTAGCACCTTCATCAACAATTATGTTTAAAACAATATTTTCTTTAACGTAATTAGATAGGTTTTTGGCATGTACAAGTACCAACCCAAGCAGTCCTAGCATTAATAAAACCAATGCAATACTTATAATAGTAGAGATATATACGGTTTTGGTTTTCTTAGATGCATCACTTACTTCGAATTCTTCCATGTATTTTATTGTTGTTTCTGCGAAAATATAAATTATACCTGATAAACACCAATATTAGGGATGCTAAATCAGGGTCAACGCATAAAATTTTCTAAAATTCGTTGTGTTATCCACAAAATGTTAATTTCTGCCTAAGAACTTTTTTATTTTAAAGGCCTGGTTTCATATAGC
>NZ_JBHSBY010000116.1:0-29070 GCF_042650905.1 Pedobacter jamesrossensis
AGATCCATCCAAGGGCTCTCTAGTAACTAAAAGACTCAAGGCTGGATGGGACAATCAGTATCTATTGCAAGTGTTTAACCAAATTTAAGTGCGTTGACCCTGGATTACTAATCGGTAGTCCCTTTTTTTATAAAATTCTTGTTATATACCGCAAAGCTTAATATAAATTAATAAATTGGAAACAACATTAGAACCGGAATAACTAATGATTGCAAAGCATATAAGTCGAAATTTAATTATGTTAAAGATAATTTTGCATTAGAATTAATTAACCAGTAATTTTGATACATTATGACACATTATCTTTGAGATAATTAATGTTCAAATTAGATATTAATACATCTAATTTAATTTTGTACACTTCTTATTTGCTTATTTATACCTCTAAACTAAGCATTATGATTGTAACTAAACTACCAAACCTAACATCCCGAAAAAAGAAATTCATCCCAAGAATTTTAAGCAAAGCAGCATTTAAATATTATAAAAGCAAGGTTTTGTTTTAAAAAGAGTGAGTAATCACTATTTATAATTAACTGATGTTTAAGCATGAGTTAAAATAATTTTCGAGCGTAATTGTGTTTTTTATTATAACAAAATCTATTGCCATGAAAGCCATAAACTTTGTGTTACAATCAACTTCCGATACTTCAATAATTGTTCAGGAAGATTTATTGCCTAAATTTTATAACTATTTGCATTATCATAAAGAATATCAGATAACGCTTATTTTAAAAGGAGAAGGGAATGTTATTGTTGGAAATTACAATCAGTTATTTAAAGCTGGAGATATTTACTTTATTGGGCCAAATCAGCCGCATATTTTTAATTCAAAATGTAATGGAGATTTAGAAGAAGTTCATGCCGTACATTTGTTTTTCGACCTTCAAAAATTAACTCATTTATTAAATTTACCTGAGATGAATGGTGTTAAGAGAATAATCGAGAATAGTTCCAAAGGGCTACAGGTTCCTTCGAAACAGAGCTTTTTAATATCTGAGTATATTCTGAATATTAAAAATATTAATGGCCTTGATAGATTAATTAATCTGATAAAAATATTTCAATGTTGTGAAAAAAACATTGGTGAATTTAAATCTTTATCAACTGGTTTTATTAAACACAACATACCAGAGACCGAAAATTTTAGATTAAATGAGGTTCATCAATATACTTTGGAACATTATGCTGAGGATATTAGTTTAGAAAAAGTAGCTTCTATTGCCTGTATAACTTTGCATTCATTTTGCAAGTTTTATAAAAAACATACGCAAAAAACCTATTACAACTTCTTAAATGAAGTTAGAATTAATGAGGCTTGCAAAAAGATAATTAACTCTGATTTTGTACACCTATATGATATTGCCTATGCAACAGGATTTAATAGTGTAATTACTTTTAACAGGGTTTTTAAAAAAATAACAAGAATGTCTCCTAAAGATTATTTGAGGTTATACAGGTTTAAGCATGAATCTTATAGCTTGCCAAACGTAGGTTAGACAAAGTAATATTTGTGGATTTTTGTTTTTTTTATCCTTAAAATACCTATTTGATGATGAATTGTAGCGTTATTGTTAATGTTTAAAATAGTAATGGATAATTTTTGATAACTAAACGACAATAACGCTCAAATTATCTTTTTTCTCGAATATAAATTTGTTTACTCGATGAGTTGAGGTCTTAAAAGCTTCATTATTTATCAATTCAACTAAATCAAACTAAACAAATTATGAAAAAAGTCTTACTTCTCTTTTTCTTGCTAATTTCTGTTTATGCTGTCTCTTATGCACAGGATAGAAAAATTAGTGGAACAGTAACCGGAAAGAATGATAAGTTACCGATACCTGGTATTTCAATTAAGGTGGAAGGTACTTCGATTGGAATGACCTCAGATTCAAAAGGTCAATTTTCGCTTACTGTTCCAAAAAATGCAATCTTAGTTTTTAGCTCTGTTGGCTATATCACTCAAAAAATTAATGTTGGGGATAAAACACTCTTTCAAGTTGCTATGGAAGATGAAGCTAAATCGTTAGATGATGTGGTCATTACTTCCTTTGGTATTCAGAGAGATAAAAAAACCATAGGATATGGAGTAAGCACCGTAACAGCTGAAAAACTAACACAAGCACCTACGCCTGATGTATCAAACGCCTTGGCTGGAAAAGTTGCCGGGGTTCAGGTATCTGGTTCTGGTGGTGCTTTTAATAGTTCTAATATAACAATTAGGGGTTTTTCATCTATTACAAGAAGCAATCAGCCATTATACGTAATCGATGGTGTCCCTATTGATAATGGCGGAGGTGGAAATTCTGTTAATGCAGGTTCATCAACGTCAAGTCGTGGTTCAGACATAAATCCAGAAGATATCGAAACGATGAGTGTTTTAAAAGGGGCAGCGGCAACCGTTTTATATGGTTCTAGAGCTGCTTCTGGCGTAATATTAATTACAACAAAGAAAGGTAAGTTAGGCACAAAAACTCAGGTTTCTTTCACATCAAGTGCTAATATTGGGTCGATAAATATATTTCCTGAATTTCAAAACGACTACGCTCAAGGTACAAATGGGATATATGGAACCGTTGCAAATCCTTTTGGGTGGACAGCCCGTTCTACTTCTTGGGGTCCTAGAATTGCCGGACAGCAAGTTACGAATATAATTGGGCAGCAAGTTCCGTTACAAGCCTATCCAGATAATGTTAGAGATATTCTACAAAATTCGTTAGGATTTGATAATAACCTTAACTTCTCTGGCGCATCAGATAAATTCAATTATCGTGTTTCTTATGGTAATAGCACAACTAATGCTTTGGTTCCAGGAAATAAATTGTATAGAAATAACTTAACTGTAAATGCAGGTACAAATATTACCGATAAGTTTAAAATCAGTACTTCATTTTCTTATGTAAGTAATATTTCAGATCGTACACAAGCGGGTAATCAAGGCGCAAACCCATTATGGAGAGCAATTTATACTCCACGTTCTTACGATATTCAAGGGTTGCCAGTTACCGATGCTGCTGGAAATCAAATCTGGCATTCTACATCAGAAGAGCATCCTTATTGGTCCATTGATCATATTAAACGCACAGAAGAGTTAAATCGTTTCTACGGTAACCTTAATTTAAAATACGATTTTACAACCTGGTTGCAAGCAGATTTAAAAGTTGGGGCTGATGTATACAGCATAATAAATACCGGCTTTGATGATAAAGGTGTTCGTAGTAATGCCAACACAAGTTCTGGAGGCGCTGGTGGTTTAATTCAAACGCGTAACATGAGGCGTAATTTAAATAGCTATTTTACTTTAACTGGTAATAAAACCTATGGCGATTTTAATTTATCGATGACGATTGGTAATGAAATCATTTCGAATTATACCAATAATCTTTCTACAACTGGTCGTTCTATAACCATTCCAGGTTTTATAAACTTAAGTAATTTTACAACTTTTAATTCTACCGATTCTTATAGTAAAAACCGTTTAATGGGTTATTTCGGCGATTTATCTGTTCAGTATAAATCTTGGCTAAATGTAAACGTTAAAGCACGTAACGACTATTCTTCTACTCTAATTCCAGAAAACAGATCTATTTTTTATCCGGCAGTTGCAGTAAGTTTTGTACCAACCGAGGCTTGGCCGAGTTTAAAAAGTAAGACCTTAAATTCCTTAAAAATTAGAGTAAATGGAGGAGAAGTTGGCAAAGGGGGCTCGCCTTACGAAACAGGAACTTATTATGGTATAGCAGGTTCTGCAGATGGTTTTAGTTCTACCGCTGTAAACTTTCCTTTTAATGGCTTAGCTGGTTTTACGTATTCAAATGGTGCAGGTAATCCATTACTACTGCCAGAGTTTACTAGAGAATTTGAGTTAGGTACAGACCTAGCCATGTTTAACAATCGTTTAACTTTAGATTTCTCCGTTTATCAACGCGATTCTAGAAATTTGATTTTTGATGTTCCTGTTGCACGTTCATCTGGTTTTACCAGCAAGGTAGCCAATGCAGGTAAATTATCAACCAAAGGTTTAGAGTTTTTATTAAGTGGTGTACCAGTTAAAACTGATAATTTTACCTGGGAAGCTTCGTTAAACTTCACCAAATTTAAATCAATTGTTAAAGAACTGGCGCCAGGAGTTGATTTAATCTCTTTAGGTGGTTTCACTTCTCCCAATATTCAGGCTGTTGCTGGTCAGGAGTATGGTTTAATTTATTCTAACCGTTACCTTCGCGATGCGCAAGGTCAAATGATTATTAAAGCTAACGGTTTGCCACAAGCAACAAACGATGTTGGAGTTGTCGGTAATCCGAATGCTAAATTTACAGCAGGTTTAACAAATTCATTCAAATACAAAGCATTTAGCTTCTCTTTCTTATTTGATTTTAAATATAAAGGCGATTTATTATCGCGTACAATCGGCGATTTACGCATTAACGGTGTTGCCGCCGAAACCGCAGAATTTGATAGGTTTAATGCAGATGGAACGGTTTCTAAACCTTATTTATTCCCAGGTGTATTAGCCGATGGTACGCCAAATACAACTTATGTTACAGCGCAGGATTACTGGGGTTTAGCGGGTAAGTATGTTGCATGGGAAGGTTATGTATTAGATGCTACTTTCTTAAAGTTAAGAGAAGCAACTTTTACTTATGATTTTCCGAAAGCATTGTTAGCTAAAAGCAAATTTGTAAGTAAACTGCAACTATCTATTTATGGCAGAAATTTATGGACCTATGCGCCTAATTTCCCAGATTTAGATCCAGAGCAAAACTTATTGGGTATTTCTAATGCCAGAGGTTTAGAGTTTGGTATAACTCCAGTATCTAAAGTATATGGTGCAACTTTAAGAGCTACTTTTTAATTAATCAGATTAAGAAATTCAAGATATATAATTATGAAAATCAATAAAATTATAGCTTGCGCAGGGATTATAATGCTGGTCTCTACGTTTCAATCGTGTAAGAAGTTTTATGATGTAAACGAAAGCCCGAATAATATAACTGTGGCACCAATCGACCAATTATTGCCATCTGTAACAGTAGGAATTGGCTATATTGGTTCAAGTGATTTGTACCGTTATAGCGGGCTTATTATGCAACAGTTTACCGGTAACACAACTAATTTATCAGAAACCTTTAAACTATATGAAAGGTATAATATCAATAATTCTGATGTAAATAACCAATGGACAAATATTTATTCTGGTATTTTAGCCGATATAGAAAAATTAATACCGCTTGCCAAAGAAGGTGGCAGCCCACATTATGCAGGTGTTGCTAAGCTTTTAAAAGCCTATACTTTTCAAATAACTGTTGATGCTTGGGGCGATATTCCATATTCAGAATCTGGGAAGTTTTTAGATAATGTAACTCCAAAGTTTGATAAGGCTGAGGATATTTATACAGATTTAATTCGTTTAATTGATGAAGGTATTGCCGATGTTAATAGCACTACTTCTGTATTGAGTCCAACAAAGAATACCACAATTTACCCGGGTGATAGCTGGAATACGGTAAAACAACAATGGATTCGCTTTGGAAATACTCTTAAGTTGCGTATTTACCTACATTACACGGCAAAAGATCCGGCATTTGCAAGTTCAAAAATTAATGCGTTAATAGGTAGTGGAGCACAATTTATGACGTCGAATGCAGATAACTTTATTATGAAGTTTTCTACAGAAGCTGGCCGAAGAAATCCTAATGTTAGTATCGAAGGTGGACAATTTAGAAATGCATTTTTCCCTAATAAAACAATTGTTGATATGATGAATGGCAAGGCAGATCCTAGAAGACCTTCTTATTTCGTACCATTTCCATACAATTCATCACCAGCAACTTACAAAGGAGGAAATGCTACTGAAGCAGCTACAGTTGCTTATTCGAGATTAAATACTTTCTTAAAAGGGGCAGCAACCCTAAACACCGTTGTTGTAAACAGCGATGGTACGGTTACAGATAATTCTATTACCTGGAGTGGAGATGGACCTTCGAGATTGTTAACTTTTGCCGAGTACAATTTTATTCGTGCCGAAGCTGCTTTAAACTTAGGGAGCGCTGGCGATGCCCAGACATTTTATCAAGCAGGTATAAGAGCTTCTATGGAAGATGCTGGCGTAGCTTCTGCTAACATTACAACTTATATTACTGCAAACGGAACTTTGGCTGGAACGAACGCTCAAAAGTTAGAACAGATTATTACCGAAAAATACATTGCTAATTTCGGAGTTGTAATGGAGCCTTGGAGCGATTGGAGAAGAACGGGTTATCCCAACATTACCGCTCTGCCAATTTCTGTAGCAGTTTACGATAAAATCCCGAGAACGCTAGTTTATCCTCAATTAGAGCGAAATAGTAATCCTAATGTTCCAGCCAGACCAGATATGCTTGGAAGAGTATTCTGGGATACTCGTCCGTAATTGGTTTTTAGTATTTATAAAAAAATGTAGAATGAAAATAATATTAATTTTTCTCCTGTCTTTGAGTATGCAATTTGCATTTGCTCAGAAAAAAGATCCTGATGCAGCTATTCCGGCTGCTCAGGAAATTATTAAAAATGCCGATGGAGTTGTAAAAACAAAGGGTTCTGTTACAATTAATGGTAAAGCTGTTAGTTATACAGCAACAACAGGTTATATGCCAATGAAATCTGAAGATGGTAAGCTTAGGGCGAATATTTTCTTCGTTGCTTATACAAAAGATAATGTTGGCGATTTTGATAAAAGACCAATTACCTATACATTTAACGGAGGGCCAGGATCTGCTTCAATATGGTTGCACATGGGCGTAATCGGGCCAAAACGAATTGTAATGTCAGAAAAAGGTGATGCCTTAACTGCACCTTATTCTTACACTGAAAACGAATTTTCTTGGTTAGATCAAACTGATTTAGTTTTTATAGATCCTGTCGGAACCGGATTTTCGAGGGCAGCGCCCGGTGTAGATAAAGCAGAATTTCAAGGTTATGTAGAAGATATTCAATCGGTAGGAGAGTTCATAAAAGTTTATACTTCAAAAAATAAAAGATGGGGTTCTCCTAAATTTTTGGCTGGCGAAAGTTATGGTACAACCAGGGCATCAGGATTATCAGAATATTTGCAAAGTGCATACAAAATGTATGTAAACGGTATTGTATTAATTTCGGCAGTCTTAAATTTTCAAACCATTCAATTTGTAGTAGGAAACGATTTACCTTATCCTTTGTATCTGCCAAGTTATGCATCAACATCATGGTACTATAAAAAGCTGAGTCCCGAATATCAAGCAAAAGATATTAAAGCACTTACAAAAGAAGTAGAGCAATTTGCAATTACAGAATACGCAACCGCTTTAATGAAAGGTGATAAATTACCTAAGGCACAATACGATGCGGTTGTAACTAAATTGGCTAAATATACCGGCTTATCAGAAACATTTATCAGGCAGACAAATCTGCGAATAAACTTGGCGCAGTATAATAAAGAACTACTGCGTAATGAGGGTAAAACGGTAGGTCGTTTAGATTCAAGATTTACAGGTATTGATTATAATGATACAGGATCATCCACAGAATATGATCCGAGCAACACGGGAACAATTTCTGGGCCATATACCCATGGATTATTAAATTATTTGGGCAAAGAGTTAAACTACACAAACGATTTAACCTATTATACTCTGGGTGGTGGAATTGGCCGATGGAATTATAGTAATGTTCAAAATAAGTATTTAAATGTTGCTGAATCTTTAAGAAAAGCAATGTCAGTTAGTCCAACACTTAAAGTTTGGGTTTTAGGTGGTTATTACGATTTTGCTACTCCTTATTTTGCTTCAAAATATGTAATTAATCACATGGGCTTAAGGCCAGAACAGCAAAAAAATATCGATTTTACTTATTACGAAGCCGGGCACATGATTTACATCCATATGCCATCTTTAAAACAAATGAAAATTGATGCAGACTCATTTTATGCTAAAACCTTAAAAGAAATTAAATAGTTATGGATATGACATATATAAAATATAAAAAATGTGTTGCTATCGCAGTAGTATTAACATTTCTGGCAATAAATTCTATCGCCCAACCGGGCGGTCGCCAGCAACAAAGCCAGGCGGCTGTAATCCCCCCAACAGATTCCAAAACTCCGGCAGTAGCTTTACCAGTAGATCCAACGGGTTATATTGTATCTAATTCACCAAATATTCCACCACCTGTAATCACAAAACATAGTGTAACTATAAAAGGGCAGTTAATTAATTATACCGCTACAACAGGCTATCTTCAGTTAAAAAATGAAGATGGTAAACCAAAGGCAAACATATTTTTTACTGCCTATACCAAAGATGGCGTTAGTGATAAAGGTAAAAGACCAATTACTTATACTTTCAACGGAGGTCCGGGTTCTTCATCTGTATGGTTGCACATGGGGCTTTTAGGGCCAAAGCGTGTAGTAATGACAGATAAAGGTGATGTTTTGCCTCCACCTTATAGTTACGTTAATAATGAGTATTCTTGGTTGGATAAAACTGATTTAGTATTCTTAGATCCGGTTACTACGGGTTATAGCCGGGCGGTAACAGGAGAAAACGATAAGCAATTTCATGGATATGTAGAAGATTTGCAAAGCATGGGCGATGCCATCCAGCTTTTTAGTTCTAAGTATGAAAGATGGAATTCGCCTAAATTTTTAGCTGGCGAAAGTTATGGAACAACAAGAGCTGCTGGCTTATCTGATTATTTGCAAAGTAGGCACAAATTTTACTTGAATGGCATAATTTTAATCAGCTCTATTTTAAATATGCAAACTGCAAGATTTGATATTGGTAACGACTATCCTTTCCCACTATTTCTGCCAACTTATGCTGCAACTGCATGGTATCATAAAAAATTACCAGCAGATTTACAGCAAAAAGATTTGAAGTCGTTTTTAAAAGAAGTTGAAGACTTTGCGATAGAAGAATATAATATTGCTTTGTTAAAAGGTTCTGAATTAACGGTTTCTGATTACGAAAATATAGTGAATAAATTAAGTCGTTATACTGGTTTGAGTAAAGAATATATTCGTCAAACAAACCTTCGAATTGATATTCATAAGTTTGATAAAGAACTCCGCAGAACCGAAGGTTTAACCGTTGGAAGGCTTGATAGTCGCTTTACCGGAAGAGATTATAATGATGTTGGAGTTGCTCCAGAATTCGATCCCAGTAATACAGGCACAATTTCGGGGCCATATAGTGCGGCAATTAACCATTATGTAAGGGCAGAATTAAAATATAAAAATGATTTACCTTATGAGATTTTAGGCGGAAGAGTAAATCCATGGAATTATAACAACGTTCAGAACCGATATTTAAATGTGGCAGAAGATTTAAGATCAGCAATGTCAAACAATCCTCACTTAAAAGTTTGGGTGCTATGCGGATATTACGATTTGGCAACACCTTATTTTGCTGCAGAGTACACATTTAATACAATGGGGCTGAGACCTGAACAGCGTAAAAATGTAAACTTTACTTATTATGAAGCGGGCCACATGATTTACATTCACAAACCTTCATTAGTTCAAACAAAGATTGATGCAGACAAACTTTATGATGAAGTTACTAAAGAGATAAATTCTGCGGTTGTAAAAAGTAAATAACACATGAGAAAAAAAATATTTTCTTTCGGATTTTTAGCAATAGTTTGTGCTATTCAAGTTTCGGCTCAAACTATCGATCCAGATAATACCACACTGGCTCTAACAAAATTAGAGCAGTCACGCAAACAATTATTGGTCGATATTGCCAAGCCTAACAAGGCGCCAGTAATAGAAAAGATGTTTGAATTGGGTATGTGGGATAAAGCTTTGCTTGAAATGAATAAGTTAAAGCAAGGTTCTTTTGAACGCAAGATGCTGGAAGTAGATTATCTGTTGCTGAATAATAATTTCAAATCAGCAGAGCTAATTGTTGGTGAACTAAACAAGCTTCAGCCTAAAAATCCGAAAGTAATATTGCTAAATGCTTATCTCCAGATGCAGGCATGGAAATTACCTCAGGCTGCTCAAATCTGCGAAAATGCTTTAAAAACCAATCCATCAAATGAATTGAAACTGATGCTTGGTAAAATAAAATTACTTCAAAAAGATTATGTTAAAGCATTAGCCCTGGCAAAAGAAGTTCAAAAAGCCGATTCAAGAAATGCCCAAGCCTTTCAATTAGAAGCCGATGTTTATTTTTGGGATCAACAACCTCAGCTAGCAGAAGCTCCCCTAAAAAAATCCTTAGAAATTAACCCATTTAATGCTGATGCTAGATTTAGTTACGGTTATGCCATTTGGAGAAGGGTAGATGCTACGCAATTAAATGCAATGGCTGCTCAATGGGAAATTGCGTTAGCGGTTAATCCATTACATTTTCCAACACACTGGCATTGGGGTAACGGACATACTAATTTAACTTATGCCGATTATGCGGAAAAGGACGATGATGAGGTTCGTAGGGCTTTAAAGACTGCAGATGAATTATTCAAGGCAAATAAAGTTCAGGAAGCGATAGATTATACCCGTACTGTAGAAAAAAAATATCCAAATTCTATAATTCCAAAACTTCATCGTGGTTCACTTTATTATGCAGCCTTTGATATGAACAGGAAAGTTCGTTTAGATTCTGCCGAAAAAATTTTCAGACAGATTTTAGCCTTAAAAAAGCATTACGGCCCAGCTCATAATGGTTTATCAGCAGTTATAAAATCTAAGCGCATTCCTTATTTAACTATGTATGATTCGATAACAAACCGGTTAAATACAACTAAAATAACCGACATGGAAAATTTTACAAGGGTTTTCCCTGATGTATCTTATTATCCTGGCGAAATAGCTAAAGCGATGGTTTGGAATCAATTATTTACCTCTGTTGTTTATTTTCCTTTCTTATCAAAAGGAGATAATGTTTTTAGAATCCCGCCTTTACATCTGGATTTGGCAACTGTGATGAGTTCGCCAAGCTTCAGAACTAATACAACATTTGATAACAGGCAATGGATGGATATTAGAGGTGTTGGAAGCGGCGCTGCGGCTATTGAGTATGTTGAACGGGGTGCATATTTAGAACGCAATGTGATTTTGCATGAATATGTACATCTGTTTCATGGGCGAGTGCTTACCGACGAAGAAAGTCGTAAAATCAGATCGCTCTATTATAACGCAATGAAAGAGGGTAGAACACTCGATTATTATTCTCAGAATAACGAAAGCGAATATTTCGCACAAACTTATCCTGCATTTTTTGAGCCTGTAAAAGTACATCCATTAGATTTTAAATCGATGAATACTACAGCTGATTTAAAATCAAAAGATCCGGAAATGTATAAGTTTTTAGATCAGTTGGTTAAAAAAGAAAGAGCTTATTTAAGTGGTGATAAAAGTGCTATGGCTAGTAACTGGGCCAATATTTATCTTAATTTAAGTAATAGAGCCAGAATGAGTAATGCAGATTTGGCCGCAAAATATTTAGATACCGCCTTAACTTTTGATGATAAATACTTACCAGCAATTTTAGCTTATGCAAAAATAAATACCAATAAAAAGAATTTTGAAGCTGCAGAAAACTGGTTGAAAAAGGCAGAAAATATTAATGCTAATTATGCTCCAACGTATGCAGCATATGCCGATTTAATTGCCGCAAAACAGTTAAATAAACTTATAGATGATGAAACCGCTATTAAGCAACAAGCAGAGCAATTAAAAAAATCTTACAAACTTGAAGATGATTATCAGGAATTAGCTCGGGTAAACATTCTTTTAAGAGAAATGTATAAAAAGAATGCAATGCTTCCAGAGGCTATTGAAGCTGCCGATGAGTATGATAAAAACGGAGCTACAGTCTCAACTTATTTAAGGGATAGAAGAGATGATGCTAAAGCATTTTCAGCATCTTTAAAAGCAGCAATTGGTTATGGAGAAGCAATTGATGTTTTGAAAAATCTAGTTGCTCAAAAACCACAAAATTATGAGTATAGAAACTTGTATGCTGATGCTCTGGCAATTCATGGCGATTACAAAACGGCTATTGAAACCATTAAACAAGCCCAAAGAATTTTAGCTGCTTCTGGCAATGATAGAGCGGATTATAATTTGCGCTTGGCAGAATTTTACGCATCAGTAAATCAAGTTGATAGTGTTGGCTACTATATGGGCTTGGTAAAATCGAAAACCACACAATTAAGAGATGCAGATAAACTAAGATTGGTTCGTTTATTATCATCTATAAAAAGTAATGAAGAAGCCGCAAAATTACTTAATGGGGTAATGGTTAAATCAGATCCCTTTCTGCAAGCAGATTTAGATTACACCAAGGGCAAAGTTTTCGAAAGTGAAGGAAATAAGCAGCAAGCCTTATTAATGTACGAGCAAGTTTTGCAGCATAATCCATATCAGTTCAATGTGTATAAAATTTTGGTAGACCATTATCAAACATTAAATAATACAAATAAGGTAACCGAGCTGCGTAATAAAAGAGCTGCATTGAAAATTCAACCTGGTAAATTATTTAATTGACAATATAGATGATGAGATTTTTTAAGAATATAAACCTGCTAATCGCATTTGTTTGTTTTACGAGTTTGGTTTTTGGACAACAAAATGGCGTGAAAAAAGCCGAACCTAGAAAGGAAGGAGATGGGCCATATTCGCAATTAATTATTAGAGGTGTAACGTTAATAAACAGTACAGGTTCTCCTCCGCTTGGTCCTGTAGATATTGTGGTAGAAAACAATCGAATTGCCCAAATCTCTGTTGTTGGTACTCCAAATCAACCAATTAATGCAGCTAGAAGGCCAAAATTAATTGCTGGTGGCAAAGAGTTAAATGCCGAAGGTATGTTTTTAATGCCGGGTTTTATTGATATGCATGCGCATATTGGTGGTGCAAATAAAGGAACCGATGCCGATTATGTTTTTAAATTGTGGATGGCTCACGGAATTACAACAATTCGCGAACCTGGAAGCATGAATGGCATCGATTGGACCCTTGATGAGAAAGCCAAAAGTGCTAAAAATGAAATAACTGCCCCAAGAATTTATGCTTACACTGTATTTGGTCAGGGAAGTAAAACACCTATATCGACAACCGAACAGGCAAGAAATTGGGTAAAAGAAAATGCTAAAAAAGGTTCTGATGGGATAAAATTTTTTGGTGTAGCACCAGATATTATTGCTGCCGCGATAGATGAAAATAAAAAACTCGGATTAAGGGCAATGGCGCATCACGCCCAAACAGATGTAGGTAGGTGGAATGCAATGAATAGTGCAAAAGCAGGCTTAACCTCTTTAGAGCATTGGTACGGATTGCCCGAAGCCATGTTTACCGATCGTACAATTCAACATTATTCTAACGACTATAATTATCAAAACGAACAAGATCGTTTCGGAGAAGCAGGCACCTTATGGAAACAAGCTGCGGCACCATATTCAGAAAAATGGAATAAAGTAATGAACGAATTAATTGCCTTAAATTTCACTCTAACCCCAACAATGGATATTTACGAGGCAAATCGCGACTTAATGAGGGCAAGAACAGCAGAATGGCACGCAGATTATACGATGCCCAAATTATGGGATTTTTACAGTCCAAGTTGGAATTCGCACGGCTCGTACTGGCACTCTTGGGGAACAGAGCAGGAAGTGGATTGGAAAGAAAATTATCAACTCTGGATGAAATTTATAAACGAATATAAAAACCGGGGTGGTAGAGTAACGGTTGGTACAGATGCAGGTTTTATTTATCAATTATTTGGCTTTTCGTATGTAAGAGAAATGGAACTTTTAAGAGAATCTGGTTTTCACCCGTTAGAAGTTATTAAAGCCGCAACATTAAATGGCGCCGAAGCGTTAGGCGTAGCTAAAGATTTAGGTAGTGTAGAGATTGGAAAGTTAGCAGATTTCGTTATTGTAGCCGAAAATCCGTTAGCAAATTTACAGGTTCTTTACGGTACAGGTGCTATCAAGCTAAACGCAAATAACGAAGTGGTAAGAGCTGGCGGCGTTAAGTACACCATAAAAGATGGTATTGTTTACGATGCTAAAAAACTTTTAGAAGAGGTTAAAGAGATGGTTAGAGCAGAAAAAGCTAAAACAGGTTATTCAATAAAACAGCCAGGTGTTAAATAAAGAAAATAGATTATCATTTATATTTGTTTGAAAACGAAAGCTCGGTAATTTTTTGGGTTAAGCAGCCCCGCTTTATGCTATATCCCCAATGAAAAATTGAGGGATCCCGCGGCAATCGGGTTTAAAAACCAACATTGCTTTTAGCTTGGTGAGTTACTTTTTTACTACAAATCTCTGTTTGCCAGTAAGCAAATCGTAAAACAAAATAAAATCACTTACCAAACTATAGCCCGGATACTTAAAAGTGGCGGGCTTATTTTTTTCGAAAAAGTAATGCCCAACCCAGGCAAAACCATAACCAACAACTGGCATGGCAAGAAAAAATCGCCAATCGTGAAATAAAAAACCCGTAATAAAAGCTAATGCAACTAAACCTGTTCCAATAAAATGTAATACCCTCGAAGTTGTATTAATATGTTCAGTTAAATAATAAGGATAAAATTCCTTTAACGATTTGAACTCTTTTTCTGCCATAAAACAATTATATAATTCCGTTTACCTTTAAAAATGATTCCAAATTTGCAGGCTTTTCTGTCATTAACAAGGTGTTTAAACCTACTTTTTTAGCGCCTTCAATATGCTGCGGACTATCATCAATAAACAAAGTTTCGGCAGGATTTAAATTATTTTCCTTTAGAACCTGTTCGAAAATATTGGTGTTTGGTTTGCGCAATTTCATATGCTGAGAGAAATATGCTTTTTCAAAATAATCATCATAATTATTGATCTTGAAAGTTGTTTTCAAATAATTAATAATCCAGTCGTAATGAATTTCGTTGTTGTTACTCAGCAAAAATGTACGGTACTTTTCTTTAACTTTTAAAAGTAAATCATGGTTTCCCTGTATTGTACCTATTAATAAGCTGTTCCAGGCATCATCAATTTGGGCATCGGTAAGTTCGGGCTTATTTGCCGCGACTCTAATTCCAGCTCTAAATTCTGCGGGCGAAATTGTTGCGGTTTCTAAATCATCAAATAATTGATTATGACCTTTATGCGCAAAAAAAATTTCAATATCAGTTACACCTAATTTTTGGAAAGATGCCTGAGCAATTCTAAAATCTATATCGAAAATAACGTTTCCGTAATCAAAAATGATGTTTTTGTAATGCTGCATAAAGTTTTCAATTTGCTGCAAATATCTTTAATAAAATGATTCTTTAAACCATTTTGAAAATATTTTATAGTTTTTAGCAAATGTTCTTAATTTTTCTAATCTCGATTTGGCCACCCTCTTCCAGAAAAAAAATGAATAACCAAAACTCATCCGTATCTGTAATTTTAACATCTTTAACTCGACCATTAAAAGTGCCATTACTTACTATCGAACCAACTTTTATTTCTAATAAATCTGATGTTGGTGTGTTCTTATTAATTGAAATAACCATTACATAAATGTAAATTAATAAATTTTATTTTTTTACCGTAATTACACGTCCAGTTACCAAATGAAATTCGTAAGTTCTGTACAAGGCATCATCTGTAATCTCGATACTTTCTACCAAACCTGTCTTGCTAAAAGTATCCGTTACTAAATCTCCTTTTTTAACATCTTGCAATTCTTCAGTAGTCGTATCGCTATTCAGTCTTTTCATTTTGTAAAGTTAAGCTTATTGCCTATAAATATCTTCTTCACGTCTGATTGCGCTGCCCGCTATCAAACATAACGTTCGATATCGGGCATTTATATACTTTGTGTTTTTGTTAAATGATTGATATTTAGTGATTTAAATGTGGCATTTGCCTTGTAATGACTGATGTAAAATATTTAAATGGACAAACTCATTGAAGAAGAAGTTTCTGCAAAAAAAAAGAAGAAGACTTATCTCATAATTTTTATAAGCATAGTTTTAGTAGCAGCAAGCATTTGGTTTGTGAGGTTTTATTTTAAACCAGCATTAACAAATTCAGATATTACAACTGCCAAAGTAGAAATTGGAATTATTGAGAATACCATAAACGCAACCGGAGAAGTTTTACCAGAATTTGAAGAAGTATTAACTAGCCCGATTAGTGCATCAATAAAAAATGTTTTAATGGATGCTGGCAACAAGGTAAATAAAGGTCAATCTATCTTAGCCCTCGATAAATCTGTAAGTCAAACAGATTATGGAAAACTTCAGTTTCAAATGGAATCTAAAGAAAATGAAATTCGTAAGCTGAAATTGGATTTAGAAAAGAGCTTCTTCGATATCAAATCAAATAACAGTATTAAGCAGTTGCGAATTAGTAATCTTAAAGATGTGGTTTCATCAGCAAAGCGATTACTTAAAGCGGGTGGGGGAACAAAAGAAGATGTTGAGCGTGCTGAGCTTGATTTAAAGGTTGCCGAGCTTGAAAAACTTCAGCTAGAAAATGAAATTAAAAGTAAACAGCAAACAATGAAAATAGAGATTAGAGAGGCAGAAATAGCTTTAGCAATTCAAAAAAATGATTTAGATGGTTTAAAGCGAAAGCTAGATTTAGCCGATGTAATTGCAACAAGACCTGGTGTGATTACCTGGGTAAACAAAAATATTGGTTCTAGTGTGCATGAAGGTGATGCACTAGCTAGAATAGCCGATTTAAGTGGTTTTAAGATTGCAGGAAGCATGTCTGATAATCTTTTGGATAAGATTCATAATAATATGACTGCAATTATCCGAATCGGAGATACTCAACTTCGCGGTTCTATTGTAAATATTTCTCCGGCAGTAAGTAATGCAATTGTGTCTTTTGATATTCAATTAAATCAAAAGGATAGCAAGGAACTAAGACCGAACCAAAAGGTTGATGTTTTTTTAGTTACTGATACCAGAAATGGTGTTTTAAGGGTTACCAATGGGCCTGCATTTAACGGCTCAAATTCGCAAGAAATTTTCGTTCTGAAAAATGGTATTGCAGAGCGAAGAACTGTTAAAACAGGTTTAAGCAATTTCGATTATGTAGAAATTTTAAGTGGATTAAAAGCTAGAGATGAAATCATAACATCAGATATGGGTGATTATAAAAACTCGAAAACAGTAGCAATAAGTAATTAAGATGATGTTGAAGAAAATTTTACTTATTTGGTTATTAGCTACTTCGTATTTAGCAAGTTATGCGCTTGTTAGAATCGATACTTTAAAACTAACACTGCCACAGGTTGTAGAAATGGCGAAAGCAAATTCTATTGCTGCTAAACAAGCCGTAACGGTTAAAGAAACAGAATATTGGAAATGGCGCACTTTTAAGTCTAATTACCAACCACAATTAGCATTAGAAGGTATTTTGCCAGGCTACATTAAAACTTACACACAGGTTCAACAACCGAATGGAACTATACTTTTTCAGCCTGTTCATTACGACAATTCATCGCTAACACTAAATTTTAGTCAGAGTATTGCAGCAACTGGTGGTACAATTTATGGAACAACGCAGCTACAACGTTTTGATGATTTTGATAGAAACAATGTGCTTTATAACGGCATTCCATATGGTATTGGCTATACCCAACCACTTTTACAATTTAATAGTTTAAAGTGGGACAAAAAAATCGAGCCTTTAAAATACAATGAAAGCAAGCAAACTTTTATAGAAACACAAGAGAAGATTTCGATTACAGTTACCGAATACTTTTTCGATTTGTTATTAGCTCAGGTGAATTTAGATATTGCAGATTTAAACTACACCAATACCAAAAAAATTTTAACAATTGCTGATACAAAATTTGAATTGGGCAAAATTTCTAAAAATGAAATTCTGCAACTTCAGTTAGAAGTTTTGAACTCGCAAAAAGCGGTAGGTACCGCCAAACGCGATGTGGAAATTGCAACCCTTAACCTTCGCAGTTATATTGGTATTGAAGGTGATGACAGAATTAAATTAAACATGCCGGAAGCCGTTGCTCAAATGTCGGTTGCTACAGAAAAGGTTTTAGTAGAAGCTTTTGAAAATCGTTCTGATGCAATTGGATTTATCCGTCGATTGGCCGAAGCAAAAAGAGATGTTGCTAAAGCAAAAGGAGAGAATGGTTTAAAAGCAACTTTAAGGGCTAATCTTGGGTTTTCAAATGCCGGAATTACAGCTTTTGATGTATATCGTAATCCTAAAAACCAGCAATCTGTAGAGTTGCAACTTTCTATTCCGGTTATGGATTTGGGTAGATCTAAATCTAGAACCAAAACAGCTCAAGCGAATGAGCAATTTATAACTTATGCAGTAGAGCAAGACAAACAAACTTTTAAGCAACAAATTGTAACACAGGTTACACTTTTTAATATGATGAAAGAGCAAATAAAACTAACCGATGCAGCAGAGAAAATTGCAGCCGAAAAGTATAAAATCGCCAGTGAACGTTACGTTTTGGGGAATTTGAGTATAACTGATTTGAGCATTGCCTTTCAAGAAAATGATAGCGCAAAAAGAGATTATGTTTCTTCGCTCCGAGATTTTTGGGGTGCTTATTACCAACTCCGTTATTTATCACTTTACGATTTTGAAAAAAATAAAAAAATAACTTATTAAAAATCATGACAAAATTATCATTAATTCAGAAGAATAAGGAGTATGGATATTCCATATCACGCTTAAATAGTTTAATTGTTAAGATTCTAAATTTAGCTTCCTTATTCTTCGAATTAGATAACAGAAAACAATAAATAACATATTAATAATTACTAATTATACATTATGATACGCTTACAAAACATTGAAAAAGTTTACCGAACCGATACTGTAGAAACACTGGCCATTAATGGCATTAGTCTGGATATTGCAAAAGGAGAATTTCTATCTATCATGGGGCCATCAGGCTGTGGTAAAAGTACCTTGCTAAATATTATGGGCTTGTTAGATGAGCCATCGAAAGGAAATATTAAAATTGATGAGCAGGACATTAGCCGTTATTCTGACAAAAAACTGGCGCAGTTTCGTAATGAAAAATTGGGTTTTATCTTTCAGAGTTATCACTTAATAAACGATTTGCAAGTTGTGGATAATGTTGAATTGCCTTTGCTATATCGTAATTCATCAGCAAAGGAAAGAAAAGCACTTGCAACTGCAGCTTTAGAAAAAGTAGGATTAAGTAATCGTTTAAAGCATTTCCCATCGCAACTTTCTGGCGGCCAGCGGCAGCGGGTGGCTATTGCAAGAGCCATAGTTGGTAATCCCCAAATTATTTTGGCCGATGAACCTACAGGTAATTTAGATAGCGCAATGGGAAATGAAATTATGGATATTCTTATCAATCTTAATAAAAATGAAGGAACCACAATTGTAATGGTTACCCACGATGAAAGTATGGCGCATAAAACGCACAGATTGGTTCGTCTTTTTGATGGTTCTCAGGTTCAATAATATACGGCTATGTTAAAAAACTACTTTAAAATCGCCATTGCTGTGTTGAAGCGGAGAAAATTTTTCACGTTCATCAGCCTATTCGGAATCAGTTTTACGCTGACCATTTTAATGGTTGCAACTGCTTATATGGATAAAATTTTAAGTCCCGATTACCCGGATTATAAAAGAGATCGCTCTTTATACATTGAAAGAATTGAGATTAAAAATTCAAAAGAAGGCTGGGTAAACAGTAGTGCGCTATCTCAATATTTTTTAAAAAAATACGTATCTACTTTAAAAACCGTAGAAAAAATAGGTGTTTCATCGTTTCCTAAAGCATCCAATGCATACGTGAATAATAAAAAGTTAGTTATAGAATATAAATATACCAATGTCGATTATTGGAATGTACTCGAATATAATTTTATTGAAGGAAAAGCCTTCTCGCAAAGAGAGATTGATAATCGAGAAATGGTTGCCGTGATTTCAAAAGAAACAAAAGAGGCTTACTTTGGTGATGAAAAATCGGTTATAGGTAAATACATTTCAGCAGATAATGTTAACTATAGAGTTATTGGTGTTGTCGATAATGTGTCAGAGATGCAGCGTAATTTTAGTGGCGATATGTTTTTGCCTTACACCATTTCTAAAGAGAATTTTTATGATACAGGATTAATGGGAGGGTACAATGCAGTTCTTTTGGCTAAAACTAAAGCCGACATTCCCAAAGTTCGGCAAGAATTTAATCAGATGATGCGCAAGGTTCCGATTCCGAAAGATTTTGATAAGGTTATTTGTAATGCAGATTCGTTTTTTACGGGTTTAACAAGAAGGTTCGCTGGTAATTCTACCGATAGTGCTGTTACAAAATCAATTTCTATGATTATTGGCTTTGTTCTGTTGTTTCTAATGCTGCCTACAATCAATCTGGTTAATATAAATATCACCAGAATTATGGAGCGTTCATCAGAAATTGGCGTTCGTAAAGCTTTTGGGGCATCATCAAAAACGTTGGTTTACCAATTTGTTGTAGAGAATATAATTTTAACTCTATTGGGTGGTGTTATTGGCTTAATCCTTTCTATGTTGATTATTTACCTCATTAATGGCGCAAATTTGGTTTCCAATATGCGTTTAACTATGAATTTTACCGTATTGTTTTACAGCTTAATTGTATGCATGTTTTTTGGTTTAATCTCTGGTGTATATCCTGCCTGGCGGATGTCTAAACTGAATGTAGTTAAAGCACTTAAAGCATAATTCATCACTATTAAAAGATATAAAAATGTTTAAACATTTATTTAAATTAATATGGAATAAAAGGAAACAAAACTTCCTTTTCCTAACCGAAATCCTGATTTCTTTTCTCGTAATATTTGCGGTATTCTCTTATCTGACTTACTATTTTCAAAATTATAGTAAGCCCTTAGGTTTCAATTACGAAAAAGTTTGGTCCATTAGTTACAGCAATGGGCAGCTACCTAAGAACCTCGATTCACTAAGCATTTTTTATGATAATTTATATAAATCATTAAAAGCCATGCCTCAAATCGAAGAGGCATCATTCGCTGGTTCTAATTATCCATATTCCAGCAGTTTTATGAGTACGGGTTTAACTCAAAATGGGCGAAAATTTGATTATGTGAGTAATTATATTGTTGGTAATGGTTATCAAAAAGTATGGAATGTTTCCCTACTCGAAGGCAGGTGGTTTTTGCCAGAGGATGCTGTAAGCAAGGATAAGGTTATTATTATAAATGAAACGTTAAAAAATGAAATGTTCGGCAACCAAAAAGGAGTAGGTAAGTTGATAGGCGATTATGATGATAAAAATAAGCTCAAAGTGATTGGTGTTGTTGCCGATATTAAAGCCAATGGAGATTTCTTACCTGGAAATAATTCTATGTTTAGCCGTTTAGATACTGGTAACTATAAATGGACAGGTACACTTTTATTAAAAGTAAAAGAAAATGCGGATGCAACTTTCGAAAGCAAGCTCTATAAATTTATGGCAACTTCTACACATGGTGCTGTAGAAATACAACATGTTGATGAAATGCGTAAATCTAGAAACAACGAAACAATCATTCCTATGGTTATATTTATAACCATTGCTGGTTTCCTAATTATTAATGTTGCTTTAGGGTTATTTGGCATTTTGTGGTATAACATTAATAAGCGAAAAGGAGAAATTGGTTTACGTAGGGCGATAGGGGCAAGTGGAAATTCTGTTTCATCTCAACTTGTTGCCGAATCAATGATTTTAGCAACTATGGCTTTAATTGTTGGGTGCTTTTTTGCCATTCAATTCCCTCTTTTAAATGTTTATAATATTCATGCAAGCGTCTATGTTACAGCCATGCTTTTAGCTATTTTATTTATTTACATATTGGTTTTTGCATGTTCTTTATATCCTGGTAAACAAGCTGCGGGCATTCATCCTGCTGTTGCATTACATGAAGAATAATACTTATCTTAACTTTGTATATGATATTAATTGTTGATGATGATTTAGCGGTTAGAACATCACTTTCGCTTCTTTTACAAGGTGTTGGAAATGAGGTTATTACTTCTGATAATGCATTACAGGCTTTTGAGGTTTTTAAAACCCAAAAGCCTGAGCTTGTTATTTTAGATTTGAATTTTTCTATCGATACATCGGGCAAAGAGGGTATGAGCTTGCTAAAAAAGATTAGAAGTATAGACGTAGCCGTACCAATTATATTAATTACAGGTTGGGCTAGTATAGAATTGGCTGTGCAAGGAATGAAATTAGGTGCAAACGATTTTATAAATAAGCCCTGGAGTAACGATTATGTACTTCAATCTGTAGAAACTTTATTGCAGCTTAAAGGGAAAAAAGATTCTTCAAAAAATAGAAAAGAACTTGATAAGAAATACAACTTTAAACAAATAATAGGTGAAGATGCTGGCTTGTTGAGTATTTTAGAAACCATTGGACGTGTTTCGGGTACAAATGCTTCGGTTTTAATTACTGGCGAAAGTGGAACTGGAAAAGAGTTAATTGCCGAAGGTATTCACGAAAATAGCACCAGGTCTTCAAAACCCTTTATTAAAGTAAATCTTGGTGGTATTTCTTCTTCTTTGTTCGAAAGTGAAATGTTTGGCCATGTTCGCGGCGCATTTACCGATGCCCGTTTTGATAGGGTTGGACGATTTGAAATGGCAAACAAAGGCACCATTTTTTTAGATGAAATTGGAGACTTGGAAGCTTCGAGCCAGGTAAAATTATTACGTGTATTACAAGATAGAACGTATGAAGTTTTAGGAAGCAGCCGCACAAAAACAGTTGATACCAGAGTAGTTTGCGCAACCAATAAAAACTTAAACGAAATGGTTGCATCAAGTTTATTCAGAGAAGATTTGTTGTACAGAATAAATTTGATAACAATTCATTTACCATCTTTAAGAGAACGTGCTACAGATATTCCTTTATTGGTAAATTTTTTCATTAAAAATATGAAAGAAATTTATGGACGACCAGATTTATCAGTTTCTGCTGCTGCTATGCGTTGGTTGCAACAATTACCTTTGCCTGGCAATATTCGTCAGTTAAAAAACCTGGTAGAAAGAACCGTTTTAATCAGTCATAATAACGAATTAGAAATTGATGACTTTAAATCTCAATTGAATTTATCACCACAAAAAAATGATAAAGTAAAATTACCAGGCGTTGGAACAATGACTTTAGAGCAAATGGAATCGGAAATGGTTAAACAAGCCATGAATTATCATAAAAATAGAATAACTAAGGCTGCAGCATCTTTAGGTATAACCCGAAATGCACTTTATCGCCGATTAGAAAAATACCAAATTCCTTTTAATGAAACTGAAGACTAAGTACGTTCTGTTTTTGGTTTTGCTTCACCTGATTTGCCTGGTGATGAGTTACTTCATTTTCGAAAAAAATAAAATAATTTTTATCATTTCTGAGATATTTATAATCATTTCCATAGTAATTTCTATAAATCTTTACCAACAATTAATTAGTCCGCTAACGTATTTAAGGCAGGGTATAAGTGCAATAAAGGATAAAGATTTTAGTGTTAAGTTTTTATCTACAGGTAAAAAAGAAGTCGATGAGTTGGTTGGTGTTTACAACCAGATGATTGATGAATTAAGAACAGAAAGGACAAAACAAGAAGAACAACATTTTTTTTTAGAAAAACTTATCCAAACTTCTCCAACAGGCATTATTATTTTGGATTATGATAAACATATTAAGCAAATAAATCCAAAAGCTGTTGAGATTTTAGAATCATACCCTGATTTACTTGAAAATCAAATTCATGAAATGACAACAGGAACCTCAAAAATGCTACGAATTGACGGATTACGTACTTATAAAATTCAAAAATCGCGGTTTATAGAAAGGGGATTTGAACGGGTTTTTATCATGATGGAGGAAGTTACTGCAGAGATTTTTGCAGCCGAGAAAAGTGTGTATTCTAAGGTAATTCGGATGATGGCGCATGAAGTAAACAATACGGTTGGACCTGTAAATTCGATTATTAATACGGCTCTAAACCAGCAAAATTTATGGATTAGCTATTCGGAATCACTGCTGAAAAATGCGATGAAAATCGCTGTCGATAGGAATCAAAATCTAAATGTTTTTATGCGCAATTTTGCAGATTTAGTTAAGTTGCCAAAAGCAAATAAAAAGAAGATAGATTTGGTGCAATTGATAAAATCTGTATCAAAATTGATGTATTTTACAGCTAATGAAAACGAGATTAAATTTGAATTATTACTGCCAAACGAACCTTATTTTATCTCAGCAGATATCGAACAAATGGAACAGGCGCTAATAAATATTGTTAAAAATTCTATAGAAGCTATTGGCAATAAGGGAAATATAAAATTTGAAATTGATGCTTATAAACGAGAATTGCATGTTATCGATACAGGGAATGGAATAACGGAAGAAAATGCAGAACAATTATTTAGCCCATTTTTTAGTACCAAAAAAGATGGGCAAGGCATTGGTTTAACATTAGTGCGAGAAATTTTTCTAAACCATGGATTTGAATTCTCTTTAAAGACTATAAAATCTAATTGCACAATCTTTATTGTTAAGCTATAAATATTACGTGCTTTGAGATTTTAAAATGACTATTTTTAAGTATAAATACGTGAAATTATAACAATATCTTTACGTCATATTAGTTAAAATATTTCGACTCTTATATTTGCTGAATAACAAAACTTTAAAATTAAAAATCTTTGCTTAACGAACCAAACATTCTTGCTGATATTGAAGCAATAAACAGAATTCCTTCGGTAGTTAATATACTTAAAGTTATCTGCAGTACTACTGGTATGGGTTTTGCGGCCGTAGCACGTGTTACAGATAATAAATGGGTTGCCTGTAGCTTAATTGATAATATTAATTTTGGATTAAAGCCAGGTGGAGAGTTACTGTTGCAAACAACAATTTGTGATGAAATTCGCCAGCATCATAAGCCTGTTATAATAGATCATGTTGCTGAAGATGAATATTTTGCAAATCATCATACACCTTTAATGTATGGTTTTCAGAGTTATATATCCATTCCGATAATGCTTAAATCGGGCGAATTTTTCGGTACACTGTGTGCAATCGACCCTAAGCCAGCGGTAATTAATACTCCCGAAATTATTGGCATGTTTAATTTATTTGCCGAGTTAATTGCTTTTCACCTCGACGCTATGGATAAAGTTATCTTATCAGAAAAAAAACTGTTAGAAGAACGCCATATAGCAGAGTTTAGAGAATATTTTATTGCTGTTTTAGGGCACGATTTACGTAATCCTCTTAATGCAACATTAAATAGCGCTCAACTTTTAAAGAGACTGACCGAAGATGAAAGAATTCTTAAACTTAGCGATATCATTCAGAAATCTTCGCTCCGCATAAATGGTTTGATAGAAAACATGCTCGATTTTGCCAGCGGAAGATTAGGTGAAGGTATTAAACTTTACAAAAGCGAAGAGGAATCTATTAGTACTATACTTAGTGAAATTGTTGCCGAACAGCAAACAAATTGGCCAACCCGAGAAATTTTAGTTGATTTTGATATTTCAGAATCTATAAATTGTGATGGAAAACGAATTGCTCAATTATTTTCTAATATTTTAGGAAACGCATTAAGCTACGGTAATCCTGATGAACCTGTATTGGTAAATGCGGAAACTAGAGATGGCGAATTTCATTTGTCAATAATAAATAAAGGCGAGCAAATTTCTGATGTAGCTATGGAAAGATTATTTCAGCCTTTTTCTCGCGGAGATGTTAAACCAAATCAAAAAGGACTTGGTTTGGGCTTGTTTATTGCATCGGAAATTGCCCGTGCCCATAATGGAAAAATAGATGTAACCTCTACAAAAGAGCAAACTAGTTTTACCCTAAAGATACCAATACAGTAAGTTATTTTTTATTACGAACGTAAATTTCAATAATTTCTCTATTAATATTTAAGCTATCGATTTTTTCAATCCCTTTTTGTTCTAACGTATCCTTCTTTATTGATAATTTAAAATCAAAATCGTGGTTTTCCCATCCTCGGGCACTGCAGTATTCTAAGTGTTCTTTATAATTATTGCCAATAAGGGAGTAAGTTCCGCTGCCAGAACTGTAAACTGCTGAAGAATCTTTCCCTTGATTTAAATCGTGACTAAAAAAGGCAAAGTGGGTTTCGTTAAAAATTTTTATCATTTCTGTATTCTTTGCAGGAGTTGTATTTACGGTATCTCCATTTGTAATGGCTAGGCTAGATTTTAGTTGCCATGTTCCAGTGATTTTTAACGACTCGTCGCTTTTGTTTTGTGAATTATTGCAAGCAGATAAGCTTAAACCTGCAAAAATTATAAGTGCATTAATTTTCATTAGAGATGTTTATTTGGTTACACCGCAATTTAATGTTTTTATCATAATTATATACGATAGCGCTATCTAAGCATCAAAATACTTTCATAATTTTCTAATGTAAATATGAACTGAATATTAGTTTTTAGCGTTATTTTCTCAATCTTAATAACTTTCCCCATTAGCTGATATACATCAGATATTACATCTCCAATCTTAATATTATCTAAAATATTAACAGGCGTTGTGTAGGTTAATCTTAACGACATAAATAAATTGATTAATTTAAAAACCTTATAAATACAAAAGCGATACCATTAAGCCAACATATTCTAAAATGGAATGCTAAATTTTGTTAAAGTCTTTTTAATGTCTTTTATTAAATATACCTTACAGAATGGGCGATACACTTAATTTTATACTCGGCGTTATATTTATCGCGGGTGGTTTCAGCGTTTTTTGCGTAATTTTTGGCGGCAAAAAGGGATAGCATTCATATAAAATATTTCTCTTTGAAATGTTTAATTTTGTGAATGCAACAACAGGATTTAATAAATAAAAATACTAAACAATTTAAAAGTGTTCAGTCTGGTTCTACTCAATTTAGAGTTTCTAAATTAAACGAGAATAAATGCCAGTTGTCGTCTTATAATCGTAGAGATTTTTATAAAATTTCGTTAATTACGAAGGGTGAAAGCCGTTTGCTTTATGCCAATCGTGATATCGAAATTAATAAACCTGCGTTGGTTTTTACAAATCCTTTAGTTCCTTATTCTTGGGATGGCTACATTCCAAATGAAGAATATGAAGGTTACTTCTGTGCTTTTACAGATGAATTTCTTCATGATGGTAGCCGTCTGGAAAGTTTGCAGGAATCTTCTTTGTACAAAGCAGATGGTAATCCTGTATATCTGTTAGATGACAATCAAGTAAAATACTTAGTTGATATTTTTAGCAGAATTAGAACGGAGAGCGATAGCGAATATGTTTATAAATACGAACTTATTCGAAATCATGTGAATTTAATTATTCATGAAGCTATAAAAATGCAGCCTGCAGTTGCTTATTTCGACCCACCTAATGCTGCATCTCGGATAGCCAAATTATTTCTTAGTTTATTAGAAAGGCAATTTCCTGTCGATTCTGCTCAAAGTCCTCTAAAATTAAAGAAAGCTGGTGATTATGCAGAGAAATTGGCAGTACATGTAAATCACTTAAATGCTGCTGTTCAGGAGGTTACTGGTAAGTCAACAACAACTCATATTAATGAAAGCATTATTGCCGAAGCAAAATCTTTATTAATTCATACCGATTGGAACGTAGCTGAAATAGCATTTAGCCTAGGTTTCGAATACGCTTCTTATTTTAATAATTTCTTTAAAAAACATACTGGGCTTACACCAATGAAAGCTCGGGCAATTTAAATTATTTCGCCTTATCTTTTTTAACGATGATGTATTTCAGGAAGCTTAGTTTGTAATCTTTGAATTGTTTAATAAACACTTTGATTTGTATAATTTTATAAATTTTACTGTGTTTAAATTTGTTACTAATTAAGAACATTTAAACTAAGTTAATTCAAGAATGAAAACAATAAAATTAGGAAGCCAAGGCTTAGAAGTTCCTGTGCAAGGTTTAGGCTGTATGGGCATGACAACCATTGCCGGAGGAAATATTTACGGAAAAGCCGATGAAAAAGAATCAATTGCTACCATTCATCGAGCTTTAGATTTAGGAATTAACTTTTTAGATACGGCAGATTTGTATGGCCCACTTTTAAATGAACGCTTAATTTCTAAAGCAATAAAAGGAAATCGAGATAAATATACCATTGCTACAAAATTTGGTTTTGAAATTGATGATAATGAACAATTAACCTGGGCTTTTAATGGTAAACCCGATTACGTTCGCAAAGCGATTGAGCGCTCATTACAAAATCTTGGAACTGATTACATAGACCTTTATTATTTACATCGCTTAGATCCAAATACACCTGTTGAAGAAACAGTTGGTGCAATGGCCGATTTAGTAAAATCTGGCAAGGTTAAATACATTGGCTTATCAGAAGTTTCTGCAAACACGATTAGAAAAGCACATCAGGTACATCCAGTTACAGCTATTCAAACCGAATATTCGCTCTTTGAACGTGAGCCAGAAGAGAACGGAATTTTAGATGTTTTAAATGAATTAGGTATTGGCTTTGTAGCTTATTCGCCACTTGGAAGAGGCTTTATTACCGGTGAAATTAAAAGCCCGGATGATTTTGAAGAAAATGATTTCCGTAGAAGTATCCCTCGTTATCAAGGCGAAAATTTTTATAAAAATTTAGATTTATTAAAACAGATTCAAACAATTGCAGAAAGTAAAGGCTTAACACCTTCACAATTAGCTTTGGCTTGGGTTTTATCGAACGGAATTGTTGCTATTCCTGGTACAAAAAGGATAAAATATATCGAAGAAAATGCTGCTGCTGCTGAAGTAGTTTTAACTTCCGAAGAAAAAGCAAAGTTAGAATCAATTATTCCTGTCGGCAAAACAGCTGGAACACGTTATGATGCAAATGGTATGCAAAATGTAAATGTTTAGTTAGGGGCTGTATCATAAATAAAATGATCAGCCCTTTTATTTTGCTTAAATTTTTTATATTTTTTTATGTTATTTTTTGGTTTAAAGTATTGATTTTCATATATTTATGATATAATAATCACGTTAATGGCCGCTCAGAAACCAGCTTTTAAACCCTATCTACAGGATCAGCTCATGGCTTTTCCCCCAACGTT
>NZ_JBHSBY010000117.1:0-30056 GCF_042650905.1 Pedobacter jamesrossensis
ATAAATATATGAAAATCAACACTTTAAACCAAAAAATAACATAAAAAAATATAAAAAATTTAAGCAAAATAAAAGGACTGATCATTTTATTTATGATACAGCCCCATTAATTTAAATTGTTATTAGTTTTATTTAATTTTTATCCATGCTACAATATCATTTATTAAACTAGCTGAAACACTTGAGAATGCCATGTATTGAGCACCCGTACCTTTTTCTACCTGCTGGCTAAGCAAATGATTTAATTCTGGATAAAACTTAAATTCTGCATTCGAGTTTCCAGCCAAACCTGCCTTCCATAAGTCATAATCTTGCTGCGTAACCTGGTAATCGTTCCCACCCTGAATAACAAAGATTCGAGGTTTTGTTATCTTTTTCATTGCAGCAACCTGATCGTAATTATTAATATCTATCCAGTAAGAGGCTGGAATACCCAAGATGATAGAATCTGGTTTCATAGTTCCAAGCTGAGTAACTTTACCTTTAGCAATTTCTACTGTTGCTAATTCAAGTTGGGTTTTAGCGGCTTTAGCGGTATCATTAGCTTTATCGAAAAGATATTTATTTTGTTCGAGCATTAAATCTGCTAACTTTCTGGCAGGAGCGGCAGCCAAAACAATACCACTTAAATCTGGCACCAAAGTAGCTATCCTTGGGGCGAGCATACCACCCAAACTATGCCCAAACAGATATATATTCTTTATATCAGCACCCTGTATTGTTTTTGCTAATGCAATTGCAGCAACTGCATCGTCTAAAACCTCTTCTTTAACGGTAAAGGTTTTTCCAAATTCGTATGGATAAACTAGTGTTCTTTTAACATACCTAACAGAACCGATTCCTTGAGCGGCTAAACCTGCCGCTAAATCTTTAAATGGTTTATTTGGCCCTACAGTTTCATCCATATCAGATGGCCCACTGCCATGTACAAAAACGACAACAGGAAAATTTTTAGCGTTTTTAGGTGTCGTAATAACTGCCGCTAATTGATGCCCTGGAGCAGTAACATAAGTTGATTTCTCAGAATACAAAGTTGTATCTGCATAAGACGGAGCTAAATACTTTGAAACGTTTGGTTTAGGTGCAAGGAAAAAGCCAACAATTTTCTG
Organism: Pedobacter jamesrossensis; assembly: GCF_042650905.1. NCBI lineage: Bacteria > Pseudomonadati > Bacteroidota > Sphingobacteriia > Sphingobacteriales > Sphingobacteriaceae > Pedobacter > Pedobacter jamesrossensis. The sequence goes on from NZ_JBHSBY010000117.1 coordinate 1,110, forward strand.
AGTTTTATTAAAGCCCAGAATAAAGTTTTGCGACCCTCTTTGAAATTTACCTTCTACGGTAACAGCAAAAAAATCTCCTTGGGCTTTACTTTGAACAGCTTCTAAAGATTCTGCTTTACCTAAACTTGCATTAATATCTGTCCAAATCTTTTTTAGGTTTTCTTCTGATAGTTTTGATTTAACGGATTCGTCAAAAATACTGTAAGCCTCGGTATATTTCTCTTGTTGCATTAAGTCAAAAAAGTTATTTGCCCCATTAAATAAGGTTATAACGTTTTGAGAGAAAGTGGCCGTTGTAAATAGCAATAGTCCAAATACTAGTAAAATGCTTTTTTTCATGAAATTATAGTGTATTGAGTTGTGTTTGATTTTCAATATACCAAAGTTAATAATATTTGATACCGATTTAATTATTTAACAACTAATTTATTAGTTTTAGTTTCGAATTTGGAGCTTTTTAGTCGATTTTTAACATAAAGGTTTGTGCCTATTTAATTAAGAAAAGTTTAAAAATGATTTATAGATTTTATAAATGTGCGTGGGGACACGCACCTTGGCTATTTCCATGGAACGTGTCTCCACGTTCTATAAAGTAAAAATAATATTTTATGCCTATTTAATTAAGCTAAAAAATAAATTTAAATCAGCACAATATTTTTAAATCTGAGCGTTTATATTACCGAGAGCGTTAATTTAGATGACGGGGATGCTGCTTCGGTGGAATCCCCGTTTCTTTTTTACTTAAATTTTCTGTTCCTATTTTTTCGAAAAACAAAAAAAGGGACACGTTTAAAAAATGTCCCTTTTCAGATATATGATGGAGTTAAGAATTTTAACTTTTTATTTCATGCACATCAGCACTATTGTTCTGAAAGTTATTATCTAAATTTTTATAATTCTTTGGTTTTAATATAACCCATAAACCTAATCCGATTAGTGCTATAGCTGTAGTTATTTTCGACATCTCGAAATCAAATAGTGTAATATCTTTTAATGTAAATATTGCACCAATTACGGTTAAGGCTAACCAGCCACTGCCTTGAAAATTTTTACGGTAACCTATCCATAAACCTGCGCCCAACATAACGGTGTGCCAGCTAAGAACCCAATGTGGCACATCAACACCTGTATTTCTAAGTAAGAATACAGCGCCAATAACAACGATTAAAATGCCTAAACCCATTTGTTTATCAGCGTGGTTTTTTTTGATTAAATTTTCCATGACGTTTGTTTTTATATATCAAAAGTAGCTCGAAAATTAGCACTGGGAAATGGCTTTTCTATGAACAAATAAATTTTATCGGTGAGTGAAATAAATTTGTCGGTTAAAATATTTGAGCGAATTAATGATCAGCTAAAACGTCGGCGAAATACTCAAAAATCCTTTGATTCTGTTAGGAATATTGATTTGCCTAAATATCTATAACTGTTTAAATTTAATCCAAAGATTTCTCCGCAAGGTCGAAAGGATGAGATGAGCATAATCTTTTATACTATAAAATAAATTAGCTATCAGAAAACTCGGTTTGTACCTTCAATGAAATATTTATATAATATCGTCGCTTCGATTATTGCACAGCAAAAAGGGAGAGAGATTTTCAGCAAATCCTTAACGATGTAATAACGACCTGTAAGGATACCAATGCTATTAAGTTAAGGTGGATTTTGTTTTTTGACTATATTATAAAAGTCTTTATTGCCAATACAAGGCATGTTACAATAAATTATTTATTTTTACTTTATGGATGCCATCGATAAAACCAAGCAAGATGCAGAGAAATTAGCTGCTGCTAAAGAAGCTGTTAAGTTAGTTCAAAACGACGATGTTGTAGGCTTGGGTACAGGAAGTACGGCAACTTTTGCTATTAAAGAACTTGCCGAAAGAATAAAAAAGGGATTGAAAATCAAAGCTGCAGCCAGTTCTGTTAAAACCGAAGAACTTGCTATTTCTTATGGGATTCCAATTTTACCTTTAGAAACTCTCGGCTCTATAAATATTAGTATTGATGGCGCTGATGAGTTTACTGAAACACTCAATTTAATAAAAGGTGGCGGAGGTGCTTTGTTTAGAGAAAAAATTATTGCTTCGCTAAGCAAAAATGCCATAATTGTAACCGATTCATCTAAAAAAGTAGATAAACTTGGTGCATTTACTGTTCCGGTGGAGGTAATTCCTTTGGCTTTACAATACGCTCTTAATCAAATTGAAAAATTAGAAGGCAAAAGTGTTTTGAGAAAAAGGGATGGGAAAACCTTTATTAGCGATAATGGAAATTATATAGTTGATGTTGATTTCGGGTTAATCAATAATCCAGATAAAGTTGCTTCTCAACTTAACCAAATTGAAGGAGTATTGGCCCACGGACTTTTTATCAACTTAACCGCTAAAGTAATTATGGCCAAGGGCGATGAAATATTAATTTTTCAGTAAATATTTAACAGGAGACTATGTCTTCACCAATTAGATCAACAGTAGGTACACTAAGGGAATAAATGATTGTGTTCTGTGAAGACACAGACCATGGAACGGCTTAGATTTTCTAAGAATCTTAGATGGTTTAAAACATGTTCTTATAGACCTCTAAAAAAATAAAAAAATCACCTCTTGCACAATAAAACTCGAATGTAGCGTTTATGTATATGAGAGCGTTAATTTAGATGATGGGGATTCTGCATAAGTGGAATCCCCATTTCTTTTTTCCGTCATTATGTAAACAAAAAAAGCTGACATTTCTGTCAACCTTTTAGTAATTTGATAATTTTCGATAAACTAAAATCTGATTTGTTTTGAAACTAAATCGGTAAGGTATTTTCATAATAATAGAAGCAGACCTTCGAGGAATTAAACCTAAAAGAGTTTAAAATCTTCCTGTTAAGCTTACACCATAAGTACGTGGATTGCCTAAATGGGCAGCTCCAAAATCGTAAGCATAATCAATGTAAGTTTTATCGCCTAAGTTTCTACCCCAAACAAATAAATCGAATCTTTTATTCGTAACTCCAAATTTAGCATTGAATAAATTGTAGCCTTTTTGCTCAATTTGATTTGCTAAATCGTAGAACTGATTTCCTGTGAAAATCCATTCGCCACGAGCAACCAAATTTAACTTAGAATTTTTATTTAGTTCGTAGCTGTATTGTGGTGCAAACATAGACGTTAATTCAGGCGTATAAAGTTGTCTATTACCATCCAAATTTACTGTTGCCCCATTTTGTGGTAATTGTAAAGAAGTATATTTTGCATCGGTATAACCTAAATTATAATCGATACTTAAACCTTTTACAGGTTTTGCGGATAACTCTAACTCTACACCTTTACTCGTTAACTTTCCTGCATTTCTAGTGATCGTAACCGCATCTGGTAAAACCAAAACTGGAATCTGAGCATCAGTTAACTTAATGTAAAATGCAGAAAAATTAACGCTTAATTTATCGTTTAAGAATGTATTTTTCGAGCCAATTTCGAAATTGTTGCTGTATTCTGGTTTGTAAGAAACTAAAGGTAAAACCGATGGGTCTGATCCTAATTGAGTTAATCCACCTGCTCTGTAACCTCTGCTATAGCCCGCATAAACATTGTTTTGTTCAGTTATAGCATAAGCTAAACTAAGTTTTGGAGAAAAGGCTTTAAAACTTGCTTTAGCTGCTGTATCATTTTGCGTGATAACCGGGTCCATTCCATCCATTAAGAGTTCACCTAAAGAATTTTGTTTTTTATGTTCGTAATCGTAACGTAAACCAGCAGTTGCCGATAATTGCTGGGTTAAAGCATAAGTTAACTGGCCGTAAGCTGCAATACCATAACTTTTACCTGTATTGGTATTCAAGCTCGTGAAAAAAGGAAATGGTGCGCCAACCAATTCAGCATCAGCGCCAAAATAGGTGCCCTGTTTAACTGGATTTTTTTGATAAAAACCATATAAACCAGTAACCCATTTCAGTTTAGAATTACTTGCCGCAGGAGAACTCAATTTAAATTCTTGCGTGTAAACCTGAACTTTGTTCCAATCTTTACCGTAATTATTAATAATTGCTACACCGTCAATTGGAGAGAAATCGCCATCAATTGGTTGCTTGTAATACCTGTAATTAGATTGATAAGCGGTTTGAGAGCTGAAATTGATTGATTCGCCAGTATAATTTGCCGATAACGATGTATTGAATAAATTATCAACCATTTCGGTTGTTGCATTCTGATTTAACACAAACGGATTTGATAAAGCATCGTTAACCGAACCAGCTAAAGGGAAAGTTCCGTTATTGCGGTTTTCGTTGTGCTTTACATTTAAAGTAAGGGCAAATTTAGAACTCGCCAAAAACTTTAAATAGTAATTACCTAAATAACCATGGAGCTTATCAAATTTCGAATTATTAAACTCGTTGGTGTAAAAACCATCGGCTTTATTAAATAATCCGGCAGCGCCGAAAAATAATTTATCTTTAATTAAAGCAGTGCGAATGCCTGCACTATATCTCTGTTGGCCAAAATTACCAAAATCTACACCAGCAAAACCAGTAGTGTAATTTGATGGCTGTTTAGTGATAATATTTATCACACCGCCCATTGCATTTCTGCCATATAATGTTCCCTGCGGGCCACGCAAAACTTCAATACGTTCTACATCAAATAATGAAGCTATGTAAGTATCTAAACCAAATTGATTAACGCCATCAATATAAGTTGCAACAGCCGGATCGTAGGATGTGGTTCCAATACCTCTTATTGAAGTAACATTACGACCATCTCCAGGATTGCTACTGTAAAGATTTGGTACAATTGATGATAAATCTCTTGTATTAAGAATTCGGTAATCATTAACCTTAGTTGCTGAAAATGCCGTAATAGCCGTTGGTATATTTTGAATATTTTCTTCCGTTTTCTGAGCTGAAACCGTTACCTCATCTAAACGCTGATTGGTTTCAGCCAACACAACACCAATGGTTTCACTCGTATTTGCATTTATGATAACAGCTCCAAAGCCAATTGCATTAAATTTTAAACTTAACTTTCCTGCCGGAGGATTAGTTAACTCAAACTGTCCCTTGGCATTTGTTACCGTATTTAAATTCGAATTTAAGATATGTACAGTTACGCCAGCAATTGCATTATTTTTTGCATCGGTTACACTACCCACAATTTTACTGTTTTGCTGTGCATTCACTGCAAAGCAGATTAATAGGCTTAAACCTATTAATGATAAGATTCTCTTCATTTTCACTCTATCCTTTTTTTAATAGAAAACGGCCGGTGTTTCCACCAACCGTTTTACCAAACTAATACAAACTAACTATCTTTATTTATCTAACGAATTAATCCACGCAGCAATTTTTAAACCTTCGGCCTTAGTAACCTGTGGCATTGGCGGCATCTCGGTAGAGTAACCTGGCCAGTTTTGCGGTTGCGGGTTGTGGATTAATGATAATATTTTCTCAGGAGAATATTTACGTTTTGCAATTTCTACAAATGCGGGCCCGATTTGTCTTTTTGTCGGATTATGACAAGCCGTACAAGTATTTTTAGTCAACAAACCTTCTACCTCTTTAAAAGTTGGTGCTTTCGCAGCTACAGTTTTTGCTGGTGCACCCTTCGCTTCAGGCTTAGTTCCCGTGCCTGCTTTTGGCTTCGCTGAAGTTTTTACAGGCGTTGCAGATGCTTTTGGTCCGGCTTCAGAGTTTTTCGTACTTACTTCACTCATTGATAACTTATCACCATCAGCGATTTGATTTAAGGTGTAATAGGCAACCGGATGAACTAACGAGTAGAAACCTTCTTTATCACGAACACCATCTAAAGTTAAAGTGTGAATATAATACTGACGAAGATTTGGAATAATCAATCTAACCTTCATTCCATCTTCTGATACTTTAACACCATTAATTTTTAATGTTTCGGTATTTACCGGAGGTGAACCATATACTGGATGGTATTTATAAATGAAGCTCTCTGCTGCGTAAGAAGCTAAATCTTCTGCCGATTTACGATCGACTGGTTTAGTAAATTCTACTTCAAAACCATCGGGCATAGAACGTACAGCCTTCATTTCGAAAGGAACTTTACCATTATAAACCAAACGCTCTAAACCTTCATTTGCATCTCCTGCAGAGCCCCAACCACGGTTGGTTTCGCCAACAAATAGAGAGCCATCAGTTCCCCAAGCCATGCGCAAAACACCAGAACGGAAACCTTTTCGGAATAAGAAAGCAGCGCCTTGTTCTTCGCCTTTAACTGTTTCAAGGAAAATTCTTGAGATGATACTCATACCCTGATCGCCTGCTAAAATTTGACCAGCAAAAGGACCGAAGGTATTTTCTGGAATTTTTAAAGGCTCAGAAGATGAGATCCCTAAAATTCCGTATGGCAACCAAACTGAAGGTAATTTTAATTCAGGAAACACTTTTTTCATATCGAAAAGTGTTTTGAATGTTTCGTTTACTCTGTTTTCTGGCTTGATATATCTGCCTTGCTCATTTTTAATTCTACGTTCATCAATGTTAGCATAAAAGAAATCGGAAGTTAATTTAACAGGAGAATCTGATCTTCCGGCCCATCTTAAACTTGCCGGATGACCCATAAAATCGCCTTTGTTAACTTTCCATAAACCACCAGAACCAACCCAGTCGCCTTGGTTTTCTGTGTAGTAAAACTGATTATCAATCATACCAATACCTGCCGGAGAACGGAAACCTGCTGCATAAGGCGTCATTTTACCGTCTTCGGTAATATTCATTGCCCAACCACGCATTGGCACACGGCTTTCGCCTCTCCACCATTCTTCATCACCAAAAGCAACGTTAGCTGTAACCAGGAAAGTTCCATCTGCGGCTATTTTCGGACCGAAACTATACTCGTGGTAATGACCACTTAAAGGCCATGCATAAACAGTTTCGTAAACATCAGCCTTGCCATCCATGTTTTTATCAACCAATTTGGTTAATTCTCCACGTTGCGCAACGTAAATCACACCATTTTTATAGGCAATACCTAATATTTCGTGTAATCCGTTGGCAAATCTGCGGAAATATGGTTTTGTACTTGTTGGATTTTCGACAATGTAAACTTCTCCCCTACGGGTTGAAACCGCTAAGTCGCCATTTGGTAAAGTTACTAAACCACCAACTTCTAAAATTGGCCCTTCAGGAACACGTACTTTATTTATTCTGAAAAAATCTTCTTCTTTTGGTGTTTCCTGAGCAAAAAGTGTTGAAAAGCTTAAGCTTAACGCCATTATTGCAAGTGTTTTAAATGTATATCTCATCGTTATTCAGATTAAAATAAAATAGAATAATTCAATTTGCTTCCGATTGCCATAATCAGTTGTTTTTTACCATTTACATCTCTAACAACTGGTTTTTCGCCGTTAGGAAATTGTAAATAATAAGATTTATCATCAACCAGATATAAGCCTTTCGAAACTTCATTAATGTCTGCAACTTCACCTAAAAGTAGATAAAGGTCTTTTGCAGGCTGGTCTAAAGTTACTTCCCGGGTTAGTCCTTGTCCGTTTTCCATAACTTTTACAGCATCAGTAACTTTTGTTCCGTAAATGATATACTTAAATTCAGGGCGTTCCTGGTTATCCATAACGTAACCTTTTGTACGGAAACCCGTTCCTGCGGTATCTGCAACCCAGACACTTTCTGGTGTTGCTAATTTTGAAATTGCCAAGACAGGTTTTTTAGTGAAACGGGTGACGCTACCTAAAGGGCGAGAAGTTCCGTTTCCACGACCATCCCACATTGGAGTTGCATCTAAGAAACCTCCGTGCCAACCTTGTAATAAAGTTCCGTTATCTAAATCGTAGCTATAAGCCACTTGTTGCGGACCACCAACTGAAATGGCATGAACAGAGCGTACACCAGGCATTACATCAACAAAACTACGAATCATTGTATTTGTTGGTGCATCTACATAAATTGGATCTGCACCACCGCCTCCACGGCGGCCATTTGGTGTTGCAGTTGCAGGAATATCAGTAATTGAAATATTTCTGAATGCTATAGAACCATGGTCGCCTTGCAAACGCAAAGGTGCAAACGCTTTTTCAGTTCCGTATCCTCCTCTTGTGGCGCCATTTAATTCTACATTTTCGTGGATAGTTACACCATTTAATTCAACACTGATTAATCTTGCATTATCTGTCTTTTTTCCAGCATTATCGAATTTTGGAGCTTGAAAAACAATTTTAATGTGTTGCCATAAACCTGGCGCTTTACTGGCATTTTGGCGTGGAGCAATCCCTCCATAACCTTTTTCACCTTCGGGTTTATCATTATCCCAACGCTCATAAACACCACCATTATTTGATGAAAGCGGATTTTTTACTGTCCATGAATCTTCTAATTGAATTTCATAATTACTTTGAAGATAAATTCCAGAATTTGTTCCTTTCGCAGTTAAGTAATCCAGTTCTAAAACGAAATCGCCGTATTCTTTAATTGTTGTTAAATCAAAGCCTGTTTTTTTAGGAGACGAAATATTTAACAAAATGCCGCTTCCTTTTGAGCTTTTTATTGAATTGTTTTCATTCAAATCCGCAGTTACATCTCCAACTAAAGACCATGAGTTACCGGGTTCTTTAAATGCGGATAAATCTGTAAGCGGAATATTGGTTTGCTGGCCAAATGCAAGGCAAGTTCCAATGAGCCAAACAAAGGCTGTTGAGCCTGCTTTTAAGACGTTAATCTTCATAATATTTGGTTTTGTTAGTTATGTTATGGTTTCTTCAACCAATTTATTAATTCGTTAGCTTTATCAATGGTAGCGTGTCAAATCCAATAAGTTTTCGACAAGCTACCATTGAAGTTATATAAACTGATATTTAACCATCTAAGGCACCTAAGAAAATCTAAGCTTCTCCATGGTCTGTGTCTTCACAGACCATGATCATTAATTCCCTTAGTTTACTTACTGTTGGTATCATTTGTATCGATTTTTTCAAAATAAATTAACCCTCAGAATGATAATTTTAACTTTTTATTTTTCTGTAGATAATGAATAAGGAAAATCTACAGGGTTTGTACCTCTTGTTTTATTTGGTGTAGCAGCCATATTAAAGTTTAATATGGCTCCTTTTTGTAAACCACTATGGCTTATCCAGTTTTTAGAATAAGGTTTTCCATCCATTTGTAATGATTGAACATAACGATTATCTGCACTGTTAGACGGAGCGTTTATTACTACAGTTTTACCATTCTCTAAAGTTAAAGTTACTTTTTTAAATAATGGAGCACCTAAAACATATTGATCTGTAGCTGGCGTTACCGGATAAAAACCCATTGCTGAGAAAACATACCAAGCAGAAGTTTGTCCGTTATCTTCATCTCCACAGTATCCATCTGGTGTTGCCTTATACATTCTATCCATTGTTTCACGAACCCAGAATTGAGTTTTGTAAGGTGCACCGCCATAGTTATACAAATAAATCATATGCTGAATCGGTTGATTACCATGCGCATACTGCCCCATGTTTGCAATCTGCATTTCACGAATTTCGTGAATTACACCACCATAAGCACTTTCATCAAATACCGGAGGCATAGAAAAAACTGAATCCAATTTAGTTACAAATTTATCATGACCACCCATTAATTTAGCTAAACCATCAACATCCTGAAATACCGACCAAGTGTAGTGCCAGCTATTACCTTCGGTAAAAGCACCGCCCCATTTAAACGGACTGAAAGGAGTTTGGAAAGTTCCATCTTGATTTTTCCCTCGCATTAAACCAGATGCAGGATCGAAAAGATTTTTGTAATTCATTGCTCTTTTCTTGTAGATATCAATTTCTGAAGCTGGCTTGTTTAGAGCTCTTCCTAATTGATAAATGGTAAAATCATCGTAAGAATACTCTAAAGTTTTTGCCGCATTTTCGTTCTTTTTAACATCAAAAGGTACATAACCTAATTCGTTATAATATTTAACGCCATCACGACCAACTGCTTCCATTGGCCCTTCGTTATTAGCACCATGTTTAAGCGCTTCCCACAAAATATTAATATCGTAACCACGAAGACCTTTAATGTAAGCATCGGATACTACAGAAGCGGAGTTATTACCAACCATAATATTTGCATAACCCGGACTGCTCCACTCTGGCAACCAACCACCTTCTTTATAATCATTAATTAACCCTTGCTGCATTTCTTTATTTATCGATGGATAAACAAGATTTAAGAATGGGTACAAAGCTCGGAAAGTATCCCAAAATCCTGTTCCTGCGAACATGTAGCCAGGTTTAGTTTCACCAGTATAAGGGCTCCAATGCACAATTTGATTTTTAGCATCTACTTCGTATAATTTATTTGGGAAGAATAATGTGCGATATAAACAAGAGTAAAAGGTTCTCATTTGGTCGATTGAACCACCTTCTACTGCAATTTTACTTAATGTTTTGTTCCAAACAGCTTTTGCTTTTGATTTGGTAACATCAAAAGCATCGCTAGCTAACTCTCTTTTTAAATTAAGTTCTGCCTGTGCAAAGCTGATAAAAGAAGAAGCTATTTTGGCAGTAACTTTTTCGCCTTTTGCAGTTTTAAAACCAATTACTGCGCCAGTATGGTCTGCTGTTAATTCTAAATCCTGATTGTTTAATTCTTTTCCACTCCAGGTTTTAGCAATTGAAAAATCCTTATCAAAATAAATTACGAAATAGTTTTTGAAATTTTTAGGTAGCGGACCACGGGCGTATTTGCTGGTATAACCTATAATTTTTCTTTCTTTCGGGAAAATTTTAATGTAAGAGCCTTTATTTTGAGCATCTACCACTACAAATGAACTATCCGTTTTAGGGAAGGTAAATCTAAATTGGGCAGCTCGCTCGGTAGGTGTAATTTCGGTAGTTACGTCAGCATCAGCCAGATAAACGCTATAGTAATATGGCTTTGAAACCTCTGCTTTATGGCTAAACCAACTGGCACGTTCGTCATCACTAAATTTCAATTTGCCAGTTACCGGCATAATCGAAAAGGCACCGTAATCATTCATCCAAGGTGAGGGCTGATGCGTTTGTTTAAAGCCACGAATTTTATCTGCATCGTAAGTATATGCCCAACCATCACCCATTTTGCCTGTTTGTGGTGTCCACATGTTCATGCCCCAGGGCACACCAATTGCAGGGTAAGTATTACCGTTTGATAAGCTCGGTTTAGATTGCGACCCCATAAGCGGATTTATCCACTCAACCGGGTCGGTGATTTTGCCCACTTGTTGTGCGAAACTGCTGTAGGCCGCAAAACTTAATAAGGCGATAAATAATTTTCTCATTTTGTGTGATTCAGTTTATGTGTTTTATCTTATCTTCTTTCGTTGTAAACCTGAAATTCAGCAAGTTCTACTTGTTTATCAAATTTATCTATTAGTATTCTAACTTTTTTGCCCCAAACTCTGCTAAATCGATGAATTTTTATTCTTGATGCATCTGTTGCTAAACTTTACACTTTGAGCATTTGTATAAATAGATACCAAACTTGATACTACAAGCAATAACAAAACTCTATTGATATATTTTAAGCATCTTAAAACATTTAGAAACTGTTTAAATTTATACTCCAATTACTTTATGGAACGTGGGGACACGTTCCATGGCAATAGCCAAGGTGCGTGTCACCACGCACCTTTTTGGATTTTAAAGTTGTGGATTTTTAACGTAATCAGCCCAAAGTCCATCCAAATCTTTACCTGTTAATTTAGTCCATATGGCAGATGTATAAGTATGGTCCCTTAAAGATGCGTCAACCGCTCTAATAGTTCCTGGTTTAACATTTTTTTCAATCCAGGTGAAGAATCTAGCCGTAATGCGGTAACTGTTTTTGTAGCTATGTTCTGGTTTTAAATCTGGCAAGGCCCACTTTGCTCCGGCATTATCTATTCCGAATTTAGAACGTGCAAAATCTGCAATGCCTTCCGTTAACCAACCCGGGCCAACACTACGCCCATAATCTTGAACAATGTGCATGACTTCATGCGTAACTACATCTATATCTTCAGGATGTTTTATCATCCAAATAGAACTGAATGTAACCACTCCATTGCTAGTTGCTGCAACTCCTTTATAGGCTGTATCAATAAAGAACTTAACATCTTTTAAAGTATTTGGATTGTACTCTTTAGCCAACTTAGGATAAACAATAAAAAAAGTTTCGATTAAACGTTTTTTCAGTTTTGGATCCAGTTCTGCAAAATTGCTTTCGAAAGTGAGTGTATAGCCTTTTTTCTTAATTACTTCTTGTGCCTGTGATTTTGAAAATGGAAGAATTACCAGGAAAAATAAAATACTTAATAGGGTGATTTTTTTCATTTGTATATAATTATTGATAGTTTTCTATTGTTTTTTTAGTGGATTTAATGAGCCCTTAAACGCGTCTTATTTTTATTAAACCTAATTGAATAAAACTTTAATAAGCATTTACAAATCATTTTTTATCTGTTTACTTACCTACTAAATGGTTTTACTAGTCTTTATATAAAAAAAGGGGTTTAACCCTTTTTATTCTGTTTCTCTTATTTCGTGTAAAAAATTAAGGTCGCAACAACTCGCTGCTCCTATTAGTGCGGCATTCTCTTTTAACTTAGTTACTTTAATATCTGCAAGAACATCGTTCCCTTTTAAAGTTGCAATTAATTCAGGAGAAAAAGCACCAAAAGCTCTCGATATGTTACCGCCAACAATAACCACATCAGACTTATATTTTTTAATTACCGGAATTAAAAACTGCGCCAAATTGTATCCAAACTCCATAAATACACGTGTTGCATCATGATCTGTTGTAGTTAGCGAGGTTAATTCTTTTACATCTGCAACAGTATTATTACTTAGTTGATTGTAACGTTTTACAAACCAACGTGTTGAAAGATAATCTTCGGCGATACCATTCATAAATTCAGAATTCCACAAATCAGCATCCTTCGCAATACCACCGATACAATAAGACGAGCCTAAACCTGTTCCTAAAGTTAGCCCTAAAACATTTGCGTTTCCTCTTGCTACTCCTCCAAAAACCTCGCCTTGTAAAAAACCTGCAGCATCATTAATGAAATGAATATTATCAGTTTCTATATTTAATCTGTTTGCCAATTCTTGTTTAATATTTACACCGTAAAGTGCCTTAAACTTATCCTGATCTTTTATTAACGAAACGCCCTTTTCATAATCAAAAGGGCCTGGCATTGCAATACCTATTAATTTTGTATGGTGATTATCTTTTTCAAAAGCCTGGTTTATTACATCACACCATGCAGATAAAATTATTTCTTTACTCTCTTTCGAATCTACTGCGCTACGTTTTATACTATCTTCAATAATTGTTCTTGTTTCTAAATCTACCAATGCAGCTGTAATGTGCGAGCCGCCAATATCTACCCCTAATGCAACAGGTTTTTCCATTATCTATATTCTATATCTATCTTTAATTAATACCTGTATGCCTTTAATTATCCATAGATAAACCAGACATTTTTACTATCCGCTTAAAGAAAAAAATCAATTTCTCTTAAGCTCTTTACTCCATATTTTATTAGCCTAAAGTAATAGTTATTCTCTAAAACTTATGGTTGTGTAAAATATCTCTTTTATAAAAGATTCACAATTAAATAAATAGTTTATTTAATTTATTCTAATTTTTGATTCCCCATTTATCGGCCAATAATTTGATAAAATAACCCCCAACAACACTTCTAGCCTGGAAACCAACTTTAGCTCCTGTTGTAGTTTCGTGCCAGTCGTTTAGTGGAACCCTACTTTCTGTTTCATTAGCAAACTTGAAAATTGGTTTTACAAATTTCTGGAAATCTGCTTGGTTATCGGCTAAAGTTGCGGTCCACATAATCCAATCAGATTTTGTATAAGTTTTACGGCTATCTAATGGCAAACCGAAAGTATTTTGCTTAGTTAAGTAGTAATTTATTTCTTTTTTATAAACCGACTCGGGAAATAATTTCAAACCTAATAACTTGTCCCAAACCAAATTGTACTTTTGGCTCCAGGTATTTTTATCATTAAAAGTTAAAGCATAGTGGTCACCATCATTTGCCATTTCCTGCCACTTCTTGGCCATATCTAAAGCGATATTTCTATACTTTGCAGCCTCATCATTTTCACCTAATTGTTGAGCCATTTGTGCGTAAGCAGCTAAGGCAACAATTGCCTTGACTGATAAATTAGCGTTTCTAGCCAAGTGACCAGCAAAATCATCTGTACACAACTGGTTAGCCGGGTCGAAACCTTCTTTCGATAAATAATCAGCCCAGATAGATAATGTAGCCCAATGTTTTTCGGCATATTTCGCGTTGCCCTGGGCTTTGGCAATTGCGCCAGTTAAGATAATCATATTACCTGCCTCTTCTACAGGCATATCTTCTCCATAAGTTTGACCATTAGCAAAAGGATAAGTACCTAAATCGTGGGCTGGATAAGGTTTTTTCCACTTTCCACTTTCTGAATAATAAAAAATACCGTTTAACATCCCCGTTAGTAATTCTGGATTGTAAAGTAGATATTCTGGTGCAGAAGGATAAGTCACATCAACGGTATTGATAAAACCTCCACTAAAATTTTCTTTCGAAAGGAATAAAATATCGCCATTTGGTGCATAAATAATTTTATGAGCGGCTATGCTTTGGCGGTAAGCCAGCTCACATAATTTTGCATACTCTGCGCCACCAGCTTGCTCAGCATCAGCGTAAAGTTTTGCATTAAATTCATTGCATTTTTTAATTATCGATTCGTAATCTTTGTCAGCGTTAGCAAGTTGGGTTTCGAATTTCTCTCCCGATTTTTTCCATATTGGAGATAATTGTTGCCCAAAATATTCTACAGACTTCAAATCATCGTAACCCATCATTAAATATTTTTCTACCGGATTTGAGCCAACAGAACCAAAAGAAATAATACTGCTTAGATTTAATTCTTTAGCATTTGCCACTTCAGCTGTAGCCGGATATTTCGCCCCTAAAAAGCTGCTTAAGCTTTCTGCTTGTTTATTAATGTATTGCGTTGCTTTAAATTGCTCTGGAACGGCAATATACATATAGCCCCAATCAATTCTTAAATCATCGGCCTTTTTTTGTAAAACTGGTTGTTCTACAGTTCCGGCGCTTAAAATTGAAAGTTTGTTAACGTTAGTTCTTTTTGCAGTTACAGCTTGATCTGGAGTATTTACAGCAATATTTGTTGATGCGCTAAAGTGTAAATCTACATGATGTTTTTGGGTATCGTTAGCTTTAACCGAATAAGTAATATAACTGATTGGTCTTGCCGTTAATGCAATATCGTTTAATAAAAGTGGCGAGGTGAAAGTAACTTCGAGATTAACAGCGCCACATGTAAAACTATATTTGGTTGTTGTAGCTTCTACTTTAACATTGGTTTGTTTTGCTAAATCGATGGTTGATTTTTGAGGGATTTCCTCAACAATGCCTGCATCGAGGTATCGGCCTCCTGCAGTATTTTTAACATGAATGCTCAATAAATTTTCACCAGTTTTTAAAATACCTTCCTCGATAGGAATATAGATGTATTCGTGTACCCAACCCGTTTTTTTATAAATAGATTTTCCGTTTATTGATACATCTACATCATCATCATGATTAAGCTTTAAATATTTTTTTCCCGCCGATAACTTAGCGATAGTGAATTTTCTTCTGTAATATAAATCATCGCTATTCCATTTGGTTTTAGCAGATTTATCGTCGCCAAAAGGCGCAGTTCCTTTCTTCCATGATGCATCACTAAAATTATTTGTAACCCAACTTTGTGCAGGTTGTTCAAATGTATAATTTGCCTCGTAAGGCTTTTCATCAGATGCCGGAAGTATTGTTTTGTATTCTTTTGATTCTGCGCCTAAAAAGCGATAAAACTTATCATCTACTTTTAATACGCCTGAAAGAGATTGGTTTTTACCAGTCCAATGTTTGGTTACCGATTGATTTAATTCATTGCCAAAAGACCAAATACTAAAATAGGTATCATGAGTGATTAGCGGATATGCAGGTGCTTTATCTTGGGCATTTAGTTCTATAAAAGAAAACAAGCAAAGCAAGATTAGTAAATAATATTTTCTCATTTAATATTTGATTTAGTTAGATTTTTTAAAGAAAGCTAAAGCTTTATATCAATTATATTTAGCTCTGAAAAAGTATTTAAAACAATAGAATAAGTAAAACGTTTTACTAAGCTCAATGTTACTAAAAAAACAACATTTTAAATCAATTGAAATTGTAATATGTGAGTTACAAAATTGATGTTATTATAATTTAAAAACCAAAAAAAAGGTGCTCTCATTGAGCACCTTTTTATGTTATTTTGCTAACTAGTAGCCAGCGTTTTGTGTTAAATTTTCATTCAACGTTCTTTGTACTTGTGGTATTGGGAAAGTATTTCTGAAAGCTGCTGATGGAGTGTGATCCCACCATGAAGCTGTAGTGAATTTACCAAAACGAATCAAATCATCTCTTCTAAAGCCTTCAAAAATAAATTCTCTTCCACGTTCTGCTAAAAGTTCATCCATTGTTAGTGTTGCTGCAGTGTACGGTACAAAATTGGCTGCTGTAAAAGCACGTTTCTTACAATCGTTAATTAACTGAAGAGCTTCTGCGTTTGCTACATTACCGTTTTTACGCATAAGCGCTTCTGCTTTAGCAAAATAAACCCAAGTTAATCTATAGATATTCCAATCTCCGCTGTTGTAGTTAGGGTCGATGGGCACCGCCACACCGTTAACAACACCAGCAACCTGGTTACCTAGTTTATACTTATTAAAACGAACCCCACTATTTTCTTCTCCTTCACTCATGTTAGAAACAGTAGAACCAGTCTTATTTTTACGAATATTATCGACAAAGTTAATTTGCAGACCACTGTATTCGTTACCACCAGAAGCTAATGCTGGCTGACCGTTATCAAACCTAACCTGAGGACCTTCTAATAACCAAGTTCTTTTTCTTAAATCCTGATCCTGATAGTTTGTGAAAACACCTGGAATAACAACGATACCATCATTACCATTACGAGCACCACCGTAAATTTGATCTTGTTGAAAGTGAAAGAATTCACTTGGCCAAGGCGCCTGAGCTGATGCTAATCTAAATTCGTAAGCGATTGAAAAAATCGCTTCTTTAGAAAGTTCATTCGTAGTTTTAAACTGGTCAGTGATGTTTGGATCTAAAGCCATCGCACCATTTTGACCACCTGCTGCACCGCTGATTAATTTGTCTGCTGCCGCAATACAATCATCCCAACGAGCTGTTCCTGTCCAAACCTCAGCATTTAAGTACAATTCTACCAACATGGCATATGCACCAGCCTGGCTCATTCTGCCAGCCATTGCTTTCGAATGTAATTGTGCTTTACCAACATTATCCAAAATTTCCTTTTCAATAAAAGCAAAAACGTCTTTTCTAGGCAGTGTAGCTGGTTTTGCAGGAATACCAACTTGTGTTACAACAGGGATATTACCAAACAAATCCATTAACTTTAAGTAGTGGAATGCTCGGAATAATTTCAATTCTGCTATGTAAGAATCCTTTTCAACTTGCGTAATTCCCATTGCAGAAATGTCGCGTTTTTCTAAGTTTTCTATAGGATCATTACATAATCCCATGCCCCAATACATTAAAGACCATGCATTGTTTAATGGCGCATCATCAGTTAACCAGGTATGGTAGTGTAAACGCTTCCATTTACCACCATCTTCACCATGGCGTCCTTTTGTTGGCCATGCTAACTGGTCACCAGAAAGTTCAGATGGTCTATACCATCCATCTTGCCCTGATGGTGTTACCCAAGCACTTGCATGTGTATATGGTCTAAGAACTGCAGAAAGTACTTCGTTTTTGTTATTATAAAAGTTATCAGAAATTAACTGATCGTATACATTTTCATCGAGTTTTGTACAGCTGTTCATTAGGAACAATGGTGCTGCAACTAAACAACCAAGAACTATTTTTTTGTAATTTTTCATTTTCTTAAATATTAAAATCCGAAATTAACACCAAACAAGAATTGTCTCGTAGCTGGATATGGACTTCTTGAATCAATACCAGGGCCTAAGCCTGTATCACTTACAGTATCAGGGTCGTTACCTGTATATCCTGTAATTGTAAACAAGTTTTGTCCAGTTACATAAGCTCTTAAGTTTCTAACAAATTTTGTTTTGAATTTAAAAGTGTAACCTAAAGTTAACTCGTCAACTTTCAAGAAACTTCCACTTTCTAAGTAATAATCAGAGTACATGTAAGTATCTTTAATTTCAGAATATTTTGTAAATGCGCTATTTAAAAGATTAGTTGTTGCTCCATTTTTGTTACCATAAGAAATAGCCATTGTATTAAGAACATCAAAATCTAATTTACTTCTTAAAAACACTCTGAAATCGAAATTACCGTATCTAAAAGTATTTGTTAATGATAAATAATATTTAGGTATAGCATTACCAATAACAGCTAAATCAGTTTGGTCTCTAAATGATGAGGTATTGATTTGAGCATTTGAAACAACTTCATTATTTCTATTGAAGAAAGTCCATTTACCGTCAGGTGTAAAACCGGCAAATCTTTTACCCCAGAACTCGCCAAGGTTTCTACCTTCGTAAGTACGAATCGCATCACCCAAAGCACCAAAACCACCAATACCACCAAAAGTTTTTAAGTCTCTTTTGTAAACATCGTTAGAATATCTATCTAATTTATTTTGAGTTGTACTACCTGCGAAGTCAATATCCCAAGAGAATTTATCTTTTTTGATAGCAGCATAACTTAGTGTTACCTCGATACCTTTAGCAGAAATTGTACCTACGTTTGTGTAAATTGAAGATTGAATAAATGGTGGTTGAGGAGAAGTATAAGTATCTAATAAATCTTGTGTTACCCTTCTGTAAAGCTCAACTGAACCGCTTAATTTATTATTGAAGAGTGTAAAATCAAGACCTAAGTTTAACTCTTTCTTTCTTTCCCATCTCAAATCAGGATTTGGATTTCTGTTCGGGCCGTAGGTTTGTAAATATTCGCCGGTAGGGAATAAATAAATATTACCAGTACCTAATGTTACTAACGATGCATAGTTTGCAAAACCAGAATTACCAGTTTCACCATAACCTAATCTTAGTTTTAAGTTGTTAACCCATTTCACGTTTTGCATGAAATTTTCTTTAGTCACGTTCCACGCACCAGAAGCTGCAGGGAAAGTAGCCCATTTATTATTCGCACCAAAACGAGATGAACCTTCCCTTCTTACACTGGCTTGAAAAATATATTTATCATCAAATGAGTAAAACGCTCTTGCAAAAGTTGCAATTAAAGTATTATCATTTTTGAAACTACCAATACCGATACGGTTTAAAACAACTGGCACGCTACCTAAGTTATTTTCCTCGAAAAGATCATTCACATAACCACGGTTATTAGCATTAAATCCTTCACTTACTTCATAGCGGTAACTGTAACCACCAATAAACTGTACATTATGTTTATCGGCAAAAGTTTTGTTATACTCTATTGTTGGCTCTAAGTTAAAGTTCTGATCCAGTCTAGAACTTCTTGCAGCATAACCCCCACCAGGTGATTCACCATTTTCTATTGAGTTTTGACCTTGTTTATCTCTATATTCACCATCTAACCACCAATCGCGTTGGTGTGCACCAAATACAGATCCTTTTAAACCTGGAATGATTTCGAAATCAATTTTACCATCAGCAGAGAAAGTTTGTTGTTGTCTTCTGCTTTTTTCCTGATTTAACCTTGCAATTTCGTTAGTTAAATTTCTTGTGAATAAATAACTACCATCTGGCTTGAAATAAGATTCAGTAGGGTTTTTTGTTAAAACGTTTTCCCAACCGCCACCAGCAAGTAGATTAGGGTTGTTAAAGTTAGTAGCTACGTTAAATAAAGCAGTAAGGCGTTTATCTAATCCTTTTTGTGTTAAGCTTAATCTTATACCGTAATCTTTTCTTGTATTTTGCTCAGCAAAACCTTGCAAATCTCTAAAGTTTAAACTCGCACGGTAGCTTGAGTTTTCACTACCGCCAGAAACTGCAAAGTTGTGGTTATGTGAAACGTTATTTTTATTAATTAAATCATAAAAATAATCGAAATCGCCACCAAAATCTTGTACAACATATTCTCCACTAGCAATTCTTTGTCTTAATTGAGTAGCATTCATAAAATCTGGTCTTTTAACCAAAGTTTCATGTCTAACGTAAGAATTGTAGTCAAATTTAGATGGTCCTGCTTTACCTTTTTTAGTTGTAATTAAAATTACACCAGCATTTGCTCTAGTACCATAAATAGCAGCACCCGAACCGTCTTTAAGCACAGAGAATGATTCAATATCATCTTGTGTTAATAGATCAAGGTTACCACCTGGAATTCCATCGATAATAATTAAAGGAGATTGTGAACCAGAAATTGAAGTTACACCCCTTAATTGGATACCAGGACTATTGTTTGGGTTTGTACTGTTCCTGGTAATTTGTAAACCAGCTACTTTACCTTGTAATAAGTCTAAAGCATTTCTAGCACCACTTTGTCTAAAACCCGATGAATCGATTTTTGTTACTGCAGAAGAAATCTGGTCTTTATTTAAAGTACCGTAACCAATAACTACAATATCGTTAAGTTTAGTATCAGAAGATTCTTGCAATTTAACACTCAAAGAATTTTGTGCACCAACAGTAATGTTTTGAGTGTTATAGCCAATGTAACTAATTCGGATAACATCAGTCGCATTTGCTTCTATGCTAAACTTTCCGTTTGCATCTGTTACAACTGTTTTCCCAGATGTTTGGTTTTTAATACCTACACCAGGTACGGGTTGGTTTTTTTCATCAACCACTGTTCCGGTAATAATTTTTTGCGTTTGAGCTTGCTGCCACAGCTTACCCCCATTCAAGAATCCCTTCGCCCCTTCCCACTCTGAATTCATTGAAAACGCAGGACCATTCAGCAATATTATTGCAGCAGATAGCCCCGTAATTTTGAGTAAATTAATTTTCATTAGCGGTTTGTTAAATTTTAAATTGATTAGTTATAATATATTTCGTGTTACTCTTATTTAAGATTTCTTATTTGATGTCTGATTCATCAAATAAAAAATTAAACTTTCTTATTGGCCTCGGCTTTTATGTATTATAAAATTTATTAAGAAATAGTCTTTGCAAAAACAAAACAAGTAAGAGCAGATATATCAATCTGTAGGGAAGTAGTTATCCTCAGCATACAGTTAAGGCTCTGTAAAAGTCTCATAAATACATTTGGTTATAGTAAATCGTTTTACTACATCAATAGTAGAAATTATTTTTAATTAATAAAACGATTTAGTTGTAAAAAAAATGTTACAACAAATAAAACTTCATTAAATCTTAATCTCTGATAATAAGTTTGGCTGGAATAATCACCTCTTGAATGGGCAATTTGGTTTTGGAAGACAACTGACTTAATATCAGTTTTATAACCGTTTCTGCAATTTCTTCCAAAGGTTGTTGTACGGTTGAGATACCAGGCGTATGCAGTTCAAATGCTTCATGGTCATCGTAGGCAATTACCGAGAAATCGTTTCCTATTGTCTTTCTGATTTGCTTTAACACCTTCAAACCACTAATTGCAAGATAATTCGTAGCAAATAAAACTGCGTCAATTTTATCATTATTAAACAATTGCTTAATTTGATTGATGGTTTCTTGTTCATCCTGGTTGAAATGAACTTTTAAAACCAAATCTTCATTATATGGCAAACCATAGTCTAAAAGAGCTTTCTTGTAGCCTTCGTACCTTTCGGTAATTTGCAATACATCAATATCCGTTGTTACTAATGCAATATTCTTTTTTCCTGCCTGAACGAAATTTTCTATTGATTGGTAGGAGGCGCTAAAATGATTTGCGCCTACATAATTGGCATCAATATCTTCTAAATTTCTATCAAACAAAATAACAGGTTTATCATCATTGATTAAAACCCGAATATCTTCTTCTAATCCCTTTACCGGAGAGATGATGTAAGCGTCAACCTTCCTCGATTTGAACATATTTATCAACTCCCGGGCCTTTTCGATACTGTTTTCGGTACTGGAATAGATTATCTTATATCCACGCTTATAAGCCTTATCTTCTATAAGCCTGGCAATTTTTGCAAAAAAAGAATTCGAAATATCTTCTACTATTAGTCCTATAATATTAGAGTTACCAGTTCTTAAACTTCTTGCAATTTGATTTGGCTTGTAACCGCTTTCCTCTATAATCTTTTCTACCTTTTCTATAACCCCGTCACTAATCGATTTTTCTTTCGCTTTTCCATTTATTATAAAAGAAACTGTAGTGATAGATACATTTGCCTTTTGAGCTATATCCTTAATAGAGAGGGCTTTCATGAGTAAGTTTAGTTTTAGTAGAAAATCAAAACTAATTAAAAAAAGTAGAAATTTAATAATTGAGCTTTTAAAGCGATAATTAACGGCAAAATTTAAGACTTTTCGGGATAAAAAAGCTTCGTTTAAGTGCGCTTCCACTCCGCTCAACCTGACCAAACTGGAAAGCGCTAACTGAAAGAAATTACCAAATGATAAATTCCTTAAATTATTTTAATGCCTCAATGACAAAGATTAAGCTTTTATATAACTTAAAATAAGCTTCGCTGTTTTTGCCGAAGCACCAGGCATTCCCATTAAAGCCAAAAGTCCATCATAATTTAAAAGCATCTTCTTTCTTCCTTCGCCTTCCAAAATTATTTTAAGTTCTTCATTTACTTTAACTGAATTGCAATCTTCCTGAATTAGTTCGGTTACTATTTTTTTGTTTACAATAAGATTAACCAATGAAATAAATTTAATCTTAACCAGCATTCTGGCAATTGCAATTGATATTGTTCCACCTTTATAAACCACAACTTGCGGCACTTTAAATAAAGCGGTTTCTAAGGTGGCCGTTCCAGATGCCACTATTGCGGCATGGGCATTATGCAAAAGGTTATAGGTATTATTAAACAATAATTTAACGTTTTTAGAACCCGTAAATTGATGATAGTAAGTTTCGTTAAAAGTTGGCGCCGCAGCTATTGCAAACTCATAATCAGGGTAATTTTCGGTTATACTTAGCATAACGGGCAATAAGCGTTCTATTTCTTGTTTTCTACTGCCAGGTAGCAAGGCAATAATTTTCTTTTCGCTTAATTTATTCTTTAATCTAAACGCTTGCTCAGGTTCGAACTGTGCAATTTCATCTAATAGTGGGTTTCCAACGTAATCAACTTTCATACCCCATTCTTTATAAAAATCTACTTCGAATGGCAGAATACAAAACATGTGATCTATATTCTTTTTAATTTTTAAAACCCTTTTCTGGTTCCAGGCCCAAACCTTAGGCGATATGTAATAACAAACTTTTATGCCGTTGGCTTTTGCAAACTCCGCAATTTTTAGATTGAAGCCCGGGAAATCAATTAAAATTAAAACATCGGGTTTCCAAGCCAAAATATCTGCTTTGCAAGCTTTAAGGTTTTTAAAAATCGTTCGTAGATTTAAAAGCACTTCAGTAAAACCCATAAAAGCCATATCTGCATAATGCTTAACCAATTCACCACCTTCTGCCTGCATTTTATCGCCACCGAAATAACGGAAAACAGGTTCTGTATCTTCTTCTTTAAGTGCCTTCATTAGGTTGGCGCCATGTAAATCTCCTGATGCTTCGCCTGCTACGAGGTAATATTTCATATTAATTATGAGTTTGATAAGCTTAATAATTGCTACAGATTTTCAAAAATCTTTTTAATCTGCAAATCTGTCGCAACGAAACAGAAGCTGCGCTTCGTAAAGTATTTAAACATCAATTATTTTTAGAAAACAATTGGTTCGGTAATTCTTAGCCTCCAACAGTCCCGCTATCGCATATAGTCCTCTCCCGACGAAGAATCGGAATTGCGGGCTATTTAGCTCTATCGGGTTTAAGTACAATGGTTTTAAACACAGAAAAACAACTATACCAATTAGCACTTTACAGTTTTTTACCCCCAAAACAAACCGAAGTTTTTAAACCCGATTGCAGCGGAAATCCGTTTTGTCATTACAGCGAAAAGCGGGACAGTTAGCTACCAAAAACCATGGACTTACATTTTCTAAAAGCCATTTAAACAATTTTAAATGCTAACTAAAAAACTTTGTATGCAAAAAACACAAAAGCACACAAAAAGGTTGCAGCTAATATTCCTCTGCCTATATTTTCTTTATTGTACTTAAAAAAGTATTGCATAAAATAGGCATTTACCGCTATGGCACCAATGTACAACAAATCTGCTTTTGATAGGTAAACGACGTGATTTATGATATACCAGGCTATGAAACAAAGAATGGCAGGAATCATTATTCCAATACCTAAACCTACCCAAACAGAATTATTTAGTTTACTTAATTGATTATTCATTTTAATGTTAACCAAGATTTAAACCGTCGGGTGCAGAAACTTTGTTTGCTTTAGTATCATTTTTCGAATGATTTTCGCCACCAAAATTCCAGCTGTTTAAGGTTTGTATGGCATGGTGTGCGGTCAAATCGAACTGAACCGGAACAATAGAAACATAACCATGTTCCAAAGCCCAAACATCGGTATCTTCTCCATTATCGAAGTTTTCGAACACGCCGGTTAACCAATAATAGGGTCGATTGTAAGGGTCTTTCCGCTCATCAAATTCTTCCATCCATTTTGCATTGGCTTGTCTGCAAATTTTAATTCCCTTTAATTTATCTCCTTTCGGAAAATTAACATTTAACAATGTACCTTCTGGTAAACCGTTTGCTAAAACTTGTTCGGCAATGTTTTTTATAAACTTTTTGGTGTGACTGAAATCTGCATCGGCAGCAAAATCATCCATAGAAAAACCTATTGAAGGAATTTTTTCTATAGCGCCTTCTACCGCGGCCGACATGGTGCCAGAGTAAAGCACATTAATAGAATTGTTTAAGCCGTGGTTAATTCCGGAAACGCATAAATCGGGCTTTTTACCCTTAAATATTTTATTAACGGCAATTTTAACACAATCTACCGGTGTACCACTACACTTGTACATTTCTATACCTGGATATAAATCTACGTTATCGAAACGAATCGGTTTCCCGATGGTAATTGCATGCCCCATTCCACTTTGCGGACTATCGGGTGCAACCACAACAACATTTCCAATTTCCTGCATAACCTCCATCAGGTTCTTAATTCCTGTGGCTGTTATACCATCATCATTTACAACTAAAATATTTGGTTTTGTGCTTAGCTTCGTCATGCTGTAAAAATACAGATTATAAAATTTAAGCCGTAATAATCTTAGAAACTGTTAATAAATAAGATATGGATTTGTATGGAGCGTGGAGACACACGACCTTGGCTGCTGCGATGTGATAAAATCGTTTTGCCCTATAGTTTTAGTTATGAAATTAAAAAGCATTTCGTTTGGTGGTAAAATCCATATATATTTGGGTAAATAACTTATTTAACTACAATTCGATAAACCATAGTTCACCCCTAAAATATCGGATAGTCTCATAAACCAAAATAAATGAAATTCAAACTACTAACTCTGGCTTGTTTTCTATTTACAGGTTCGTTTGTAAAAGCGCAAACCTACGAATGGAAAACGGGAACTTCGGGCGGTTACACTTACAAATACGTAACTAACGACCCATCATCAACACGTTTTTATACCCTTAAAAATGGCTTGACAGTTATTTTATCGCCAAATATTAAAGAACCAAATGTTCAGTTTAGAATGAGCGTTAGAGCGGGTAGTAACACTGACCCTAAAAACGCAACTGGTTTAGCACATTATTTAGAGCACCTTCTCTTTAAAGGAACTGATAAATTTGGAACTGCAGATTGGATAAAAGAAAAACCTTATTTAGATAAAATTGATGCACTTTACGAAAAGTATAACAAAACAACCGATGCTGCACAACGTAAAGAGATTTACAAAGAAATAGATAAAACATCGGGTGAAGCATCTAACTTTTCTATTGCTAATGAATACGACAAAATGATGTCGGGCATTGGAGGAAACTCTTCAAATGCACATACCTGGTACGAAGAAACGGTTTACAACGAAGATTTTCCATCAAACGCAACTGATAAATTTTTAGCCATTCAGGGCGAACGTTTCCGCAAACCTATTTTCCGTATTTTCCATACAGAACTGGAGGCCGTTTACGAAGAAAAAAACCGTGGGTTAGATAGCGACCCTAATAAATTGGACGAAGCAATGATGGCATTGCTTTTCCCGGTTCATAATTACGGACAGCAAACTACAATTGGTACAATTGAACATTTGAAAAACCCATCTTTAGTAGAAATCAGAAACTACTACAACAAATACTACGTTCCGAACAACATGGCTGCAATTTTCACAGGAGATTTTAATCCTGATGAGATGATTAAAAAAGTTGATAAAACTTTTAGCTACATGGTTGCAAAACCGATAACACTTTACAATCCTGCGCCAGAGAAACCTTTAACAAAAATCCAAAAGGTTGATGTTAATGGACCAAGTGCAGAAATGGTTGAAATTTACTACCGTGGTTATGCAGAAAACACACCAAACAGCACTATGCTTAACTTAATTAAAAGCATTTTATTTAATGGTAAAGCGGGTTTAATCGA
This sequence comes from Pedobacter jamesrossensis, assembly GCF_042650905.1. Classification (NCBI taxonomy): domain Bacteria; kingdom Pseudomonadati; phylum Bacteroidota; class Sphingobacteriia; order Sphingobacteriales; family Sphingobacteriaceae; genus Pedobacter; species Pedobacter jamesrossensis. The sequence continues at coordinate 27,727 of NZ_JBHSBY010000117.1, forward strand.
CATCAATTTAAACAAGCAACAAAAAACCCAAAGAGCGAGTGCAAGCTATCAGCAAATGAAAGATTATGGTGTGTTTAATTTATCGGCACAACCTCGTCAAGGCCAATCTTTAGAGCAAGCTTCGAAATTACTTTTAGAGCAAGTTGACCTTTTAAAAGCTGGTAAATTTGATGATGACTTGTTAAAAGCCATTGTTGCGAACTTAAAACTGAGTTTCTTACAGGCTTTTGATAGCAATAACAACAGAGCAGAAAATTTATCGAACGAGTTTATTTTAAACCGTGGCACAAAATGGGATAAAAGCTTAAGCGAAATTAACGACGCTTCGAAAATTACGAAAGCACAGGTTGTTGCTTTTGCAAATACGATCTTTAAAGATAACTATGTAATTGGTTTTAAGCATAAAGGCGAAGATAAAAACATAATCAAGGTAGAAAAGCCTGCTATTACACCAATTAATGCTAACGGAAATTTAACATCAGCTTTTGTAAAAGGTATTATAGACGCACCTGTTAAGCCAATGGAACCGAAATTCCTGGACTACAAAAAGGATATCGTAATGGGTAAAGTTGGTATTGCTGATGTATTAACGACTAAAAATAGCGACAATTCTATTTTCAGGATGAGCTATAGATTTAATCATGGTGCAAATAACTATAAATTATTGCCTTATGCCGCTGCCTATTTGCCTTTCTTAAGTACCGACAAATATAGCGCTGAAGACATTAGCAAAGCCTTTTATAATATTGCTTGTACTTACAGCTTAAATGTTGGCACTGAAATTACAACGATTAATATTAGTGGTCTACAAGAAAATTTCGACAAAGCGGTAAGCCTTGTTGAACATATTTTTGCCAACGTTAAGCCTGATGAAAAAGCTTTAGCAGATTTAAAAAACACCATTTTAAAAAGCAGAGAAAACAACAAATTAAATAAAGGCCAGATTATGGTTGGCTTAACATCTTATGCACAGTATGGTAGTGTAAATCCATACAATAATGTACTTTCTAACGAAGATGTTAAAAACATGAAAGCCGAAGATTTAATTTATCTTTTGAAAAACTTAAATAATTATGAACATGTAATTACCTATTATGGACCGAAAGATGTTAATGCTTTCACTGCTGATATTAAGAAAGAACACGCCTTAGCTAAAGAGTTTACGCCTGCGGCTCCTGCAAAAGTTTATAATTATACTGTTCAGGATAGCAACCGCGTATATTTCGCAAACTACGATATGGTTCAATCTGAAATTCGTTGGTTAAGAAATACTGGTTTATACAACAAAACAGATAGACCAAACATCGAAGTATTTAATAACTATTTTGGCGGCGGTATGGGCTCAATTGTTTTCCAAACCATCAGAGAATCAAAAGCATTGGCCTATTCTACTTATGCAACTTATCAATCTCCAGACAAAGCCGACAAACAATATAGCATGATTGCTTATGTGGGTAGCCAGGCAGATAAAATGACTGATGCGGTTAACGGCATGAATGAATTATTGAATGTTTTGCCCCAGAGTGATAAGTCTTTCGATGGTGCAAAAGCGAACGTATTAACTTATTTAGAATCGAATAGAGTAACTAAAGACGGTATTTTTAACTACTATTTTGCAGATAAGAAATTAGGTTATGATTACGATTCGAGAATTGATTTATACAAAGGTTTAAAACCAATTACATTCGCAGATATTAAAGGTTTTCACGACCAAAAAGTTGCGAACAAACCTTATTCTTACCTAATTGTAGCTTCTGATAAAAAAGTAAAATTAGAAGATATGCAAAAATTCGGTAACGTTACAACGTTAACTTTAGAACAAATTTTTGGATACTAAGAGTTAAAAAGTTTGAATGTTCGAAAGTTAAAATGTTTGAAAGTTGAACTAGCAAAAAAGCGTTCCGAAATCAATCGGAACGCTTTTTTGTTTAAGCTAGAATTTGTGATTTGAAAAATGAATTTGAAAACGAGCGTTCAGTTTTTCATGGTATAACCCGCCCCGCCTTTCGCTTTAGCCCTCATAAAAAAATCGGGGCTGCCGCTTCAGTCGGGTTTAAAAACATAATTTAGTGCTTTTGGGAAATCCTACCACCCCTGTCCCTCCTAAATTAAGAGGGGATTAGGAACTACTTTGGCACCTAATTTAGCTACGATTTAGACTTTATACATTTAACCAAATTTTGAAAGAGCCGCTCAAGCTCCCCTACCTATTTTCAAGGAGGGCTTGGGGCAATGTCATTAACTTAAGGTCATATTGCTCTTTTGTAATTCGTCCATGTTTGATATTTTCCTTTGGTTCTTCTACCTTTTACGATTCTTAAGAATGATCT
>NZ_JBHSBY010000118.1:0-30748 GCF_042650905.1 Pedobacter jamesrossensis
AAATATAATGTCGATAAACCACAAAAAAATCAAGGAGCTCTACCCGCAGAACTTTAAAAATATAATGGGTTAATCAAATATGTAGTTTATAGGGCGGATACGAATAATGCATACTATTCCTGAGTATCTTAAGCCATGTATGTCGGAATTTCGATAAGTTAAACTCAAAAAGCGAAATCCCGAGAATTTAAGAATTCATAATGTTTCCCTCAGGCCCTTTCTTGCGGCTTATATTTCTGGTCTCAACTTTACCAATCAGTTGAAAACAACTGAACAATGAAAAATAACCTACTATGGACATTCCTGCTTTTCAGTTTTTGTTTCCGTACGGGAATTGCTTTTTGACCCTTATGTTACTCCAAATCTGCTGGCCCAGCACAATAGATCTGGGTGCTATTGCCGCTAACTAGATTTTTGCCTCACATGCACACTTTGATCATCTGACCGATCTCGTTAAAATCGCAGGCCGTACGGGAGCAAAAGCAATCGGCGGATGGGAAATCTAAAATTATTCAATTCAAACGGACTGACCAATACCCATCCGATAAATCCAGGTGGGAAATACAAATTCTATTTTGGAAATGTAACATGCTTTAAAGCAGTCCATTCAAGCAGTTTCGCCGACGGAAGTTATGAAGCCCTGGCGGCGGGGTTTGGATTTGAAACAACTGATGGAAATTTTTACTATTCAGGTGATACCGCATTCTACACTGAGATGAAGCTAGTTTAGCAATGGAAAAAATGGATTTTGTGATTTTACCAATCGGTGACGGATTCTCGATGAGGGCGATGCAGCAAGTGCCTGCAAATCCTGAAATGTTAAAAAAGTGTTGGTTGTTCATTATGAAAGGGGTATACAATTGATCCTGATAGATATAGGGCAGCACTTTGAGATGTAGGAGGAATATAGTTCTATATTGAACAGCCAACAATTTTAAGCTGGTTCGGGGTTAAACCTGTGTGATAAATCAAACCCCAAAAAACTATCCTTTTGGGGTTTTTTAGTTTTAAAATAAGCATTTAACGCCAGTTTGCCGGCAAAAAAATAAATACATAAGACTGCCGGGCATTTGTGATATTTCAACTCCGGGCGATAGTTCAACGAAATTAAATAACTTCTAAATTTTGATTATCGCGCTTTAAGTCGTTTCAGTAATGTTTTTTGGCATGGCACAAGCTTTGAAATAGCTTTGGTAAAAGTATATGCAATGTATAATTATAGATGACAGTGCAGTAGCGAGAACCACACTCTCTTTTCTTTGCGAACAGGTGAAAGATCTGCTGGTGCTGGCTGAATTTACAGGTGCCATTGAAGCTTATTCTTTTCTTTCTGAAAAGGATGTGGATTTATTGTTTCTCGACATTGAAATGCCTGGAATGAACGGCATCGAGCTAGCCAGAAATCTTTCCGCCCGCTGCCCGCTGATTATCTTTACTACCTCAAAGAAAGAGTATGCCATTGATGCCTTCGATCTCCATGTCGCCGATTATTTGGTAAAGCCTGTTATGCCCTCAAGGTTCTTTCAGGCAGTAGATCGGGTAAGGGAAGCTTTAGAGAATAGAGAGTCAAAAGTAATCATGCAGGGATGTGATTTTGTTTTCGTAAGGGAGTCCGGAATGATCCGAAAAGTGGAAATAGCGGAAATATGTTATCTGGAAGCAATGGGAGACTATGTCAAAATAATAACCTCCTCAAAGCTTCACGTAGTACACAGCACGCTTAAAACCCTCGAAGGTAAACTTCCGCCAAATCTATTCCTCCGCGTTCATCGCTCATTTATAATTTCTATAGCCCAAATAGACTACATGCAAGAATCCTCGGTGAGGATGTGTGAACGGTTTATACCTGTGGGCGATAACTATAAGAAACTTCTTTTTCAGCGAATGAATATGCTTTGAGGAATTATCCCATTGGATAAGAACAATGGACATTCAGAATCAGAACACCTTAACCGTAAAATATGGATATCCCAGAGAAATTAACCACCCGGACTTTTATCATTTTGATTATTGCCGTTTTCCTCACCGGTACGCTGATCCTCGTTGCGCTGCAATATAGCGCCTCCAGAAATACTAACGTCCTGGTAGCTGGAAACAGGCTCATGATCAATGAACTCGAAAATTCAAATCGCCTGCGTGATATCGAACGCGATATGATCTGGGTGGAAAGCAGAATCCGTGGCGCGATCGCTACCGATGATCCTTCCCACTTGCAAGGTGTGGACCAAAAAGTATCGGCAATCAACGCTTCATTGAACGCCCTAAAGGGTAGCCGGAATATACGCGCTGATTTAAGCCGGATTTCTCGGCTAGCCAAACTGGCTTACAACAAAAAGTCTATCAAAGAAGAGCTGGTCAAAGAATATGAGCGCACGGGTAAAATGAACAACCTGAGTTCTTTGACTAATCCTCATGCGCGAAGGGTCTCAAATGAGATTAGTGGCCTAATTAGCGAGATATATTCCCAGAGGCAAAAAAACCTCATTTTGCTCGCCAGAGCAAATAGGGAGCGTGTACAGGAATCGAAAGCCATTGGTATGTGGATGGTTATCCTGCTGGTTGTCAGCGGTAGCGGCTGTTGTTGGTTTATTGTCGCACGTACTCTTTCACGCGAACAGCTCATCTCCCGTCTGAATCTTTCTGAACGAAAAGCTACCGAGGCTATGGTAGCCAAGGAGAATTTTATGGCTAATATGAGCCATGAGATCCGTACACCACTTAATGCTATACTTGGCTTCACCAATCTTCTTGCAAGGGAAGAATTAAGTAATTTAGCCAAAGAATTTGTAAGCTCAATACAACTTGCTGGAGAAGATTTGCTTACTCTGGTGAACGATATATTGGATTTATCCAAAATTCAGGCAGGGATGATCCGAATCGAGAAGAACCCCTTCAGTGTACGCGGTCTATCGAGCTCTCTGGCAACCCTTTTCCAGTCGGGACTAAAAGAAAAAAAGCTTTCGCTAAATATTGAAATTGACCCGGAGGTTCCAGATATACTTCTGGGTGATGCAACCCGGTTTACACAGATCCTGGTAAATCTTATTGGCAATGCGATAAAATTTACAGAACGAGGTGGCATTCAGGTTTTAATCACCAGTAGAAAACAGCACGAGGATAGTGTTAGATTGAACGTAGATATCTCGGACACCGGAATTGGAATCGAAGAGGACAAACTTGCGTTAATTTTTGAACGCTTCTCGCAGGCTGAAGACTCAACATCCAGGAATTATGGTGGCACTGGGCTCGGGCTTTCGATAGTGAAAGATTTAGTGGAGCTTCAGGATGGAGAAGTCTGGGCTAGGAGTGTCTACGGGCAAGGTGCGACCTTCAGTTTCTTTATTCCCTACCAGCTCGCGCCAGAAAAGGCGGAGATTAACAGTGTTCCCGTGTCTGAACTCAACCATTACATCAGGGGAAATCCAAAACTGCTTGTAATTGATGATAATGAAATGAACAGAAGTCTCATGAGCCACCTTTTATCAGGATGGGGCCTAGGATTTGATATGGCTGAAGATGCGATGTCGGGCATAGCCATGATGGACGAAAATGATTATGATCTGGTGTTAATGGATATTCAAATGCCAGGAATGGATGGCTATCAGGCGACATCTTTTATCAGAAAGCAACTTTGTTCCAATATCCCAATTGTAGCGATGACAGCTCATTCTCTTGCAGGAGAAAGAGAGAAATGTCTAAGCTTTGGAATGAATGAATATATCTCCAAGCCGATAAACGAAAGACAACTTTACGGATTTATAAAGCGCTTCTCTATGGAAAAGATCGCCTCTGATTCTCAAGGGATAATCCTTGAGGAAATCCTAAGTCAGCCCAGAGAGATACCCTTTGGCTACATGATGATAGATTTGGGTTACATGAAAGAAATCAGCAAAGGTAATCTAGCCTATGAAAAAAAGGTTACTGCTCAGTTTTTGGAGCTTGTTCCAATAGCGATAGGAGAACTGTATGCAGCCTTTGGAAACGGAGAGCGGGAATATCTGGCAACTATTGTGCATGAGATGCGCTCAGCGCTGTATATCATGGGAATGGGCGGCAGGACTATCAACCTGCTAGATACATTAGAGTTTTCTCAGGATGAGGAAGAGATACGCCTAAGTGTTGAACTTCTGGACCATCTCTGTCAGCTCGCACTAATGGAGGCCGGCCATTTCCACAGAGGCCTGGGATAAATTGTTTTTATTGGACAGGAAATCTACGGAGAATACCTCAAAGGTAATTACGATAAATGTGCCCACAGAAATTTTCGCCCACCTTACCGACTTATCGACCCCGTTCATCGAAAAATAAACATCAGGACCGCTCTCCGCTATAATTTTACATCAGAAATCAGAAACAAAATAAAATATGGAAAAGTTCAACACAGTACAACACCAGGCCCAGGGCACTGGAAAGGTTCAGTCAACAGGGGAGAAAATTACCACGGTAAACATTCTATGGTTTTTAGCCCTCAGTGTCCACATTTATCTGTTGGTCTACCGCATCATTACGCTTCTTTTTATCAAACAATAAATAAACAAATAATTAATATAAAATTTCAACTTCAAATTTAAAATCATGAAAAATCAAATCAGAACAATCGCAGCAGTAATCGTAATCTCGGCTTTAATCGGCTTTAGTGCAAAAGCACAATCAATGAGGTCTCCAGGAGTTCGCTACAGTGTCGGAGCAGATGTTGGCCTACCAATCGGAACGCTTTCAGATGCATATAAATGGAGCATAGGTGGTTCCATACAGGCGGATATACCCGTAGTAAGTGACAAGCTTTATGTAACGGTAAATGCGGGTTATACAAATATTTTTGCAGATGAATCCGTTTCTGCACTTATCCCAGATATTCATCTAATTCCAGTTAAGGCTGGACTAAAATACTTTCCGGTAGATAATTTATACCTACAGGGAGAGGCAGGAGTTTCGTTTTTATTAAACCAGAATACCTCCAACAGCAAAACCGCCTCTTTCGTTTATGCGCCTCAGATCGGCTATCTGATTCCATTAGGTGGTAAAAGTTCCATCGATGCGGGTGTTCGTTTCGAGGGCAACAGCAAGTTTTATGACAATGGAAGTAATAGCAATTACCTTGGATTAAGGATCGCATATGCCTTCCCGTTGGGTAAATAGAATTTGTGAATCAGTGTTACTTTGGGGCTGCTCTTTGGAGTGGCCTTTTTCTTGTCATCTACATGCTCTTCTTTTTTCTTTTCTTGACGATATTTCATGGTTGAAGGTGGATATTATGAAATTACGCTGATGCTGGAATATGTATTTTTTTGCAATGTTTTGTTTTTCAGGTAATTACAGTCTGGCTTCTTGTTTGTCTTGTATCTTCTCAAAAACCTTGGCCACCAAAACTCATTACAAAATGAAAAAATCCATCTTCTTTTTTCTCGCATTCTGCATCTCCTTTTCAGGATTGAATACTGTAGCCCAAAATAAAATAGATTTCCCAGACAGTGTCAATGTTCGCATTATGCCGAGATATGACAGCGTAAGCAGAATGCACCGAAAGATTTTTGGTGAAAATTACAGGAAAGAATATGCGATGCAGACCAGGTTACCCATTATCAGACTCTCTCAGATTTCTGGCGGGCTGACAGCGTTTCAGAAAGGCGGGGGCAATCAGACCAGATCGGTGCGCTTGCACGATGCCTCTGGAAATGAATGGAGTCTGAGAAGCGTTGAGAAGTTTCCTGAGGTGCTTTTGCCAGCAGGTCTTAGAGAAACCTTTCTAGCTACTGTCATCAAGGATAATATGTCAGCTCAACATCCGTTTTCGGCCCTCATCGTTCCGCCTCTCACTGAAGCCATCGGTGCCCCTCATAGTAGTCCGGTAATCGGATATGTAGCACCCGATCAGGGGCTTGGAGAGTTTACAAAAGAATTCGCAAGCACCGTCTGTCTTTTAGAAATACGCGAACCTATTGGTAAAAGCGATAATTCGGAAAAGATGCTCCAGAGGTTGCGCTCAACTGAGGAAATCACCTACAACTCGGAACTTTATCTGAAGTTAAAGTGTCTGGATGTACTGATCGGAGACTGGGACAGGCATGAGGATCAGTGGCGTTGGAAAGCACTGAAGGGCCCAGGGGGCGCTCGCTACACCCCAATTCCAAGAGATCGGGATCAGGTGTTTTACCGCTCTGATGGAAAAATCCAGCGCGCTGCACAGTCTTCATGGTTTCTCCCTATGATGCAGGGTTATGAGCGGAACCTTCAGAACATTAATTGGTTTTTATGGGAGGGCAGAGAAATTAATACTAAGCTTTTTTCTGAAATGTCAAAAGATACATGGGATAGGGTGGTTAGAGAATTTTGCATACAGATGAGTGATGAATTACTTGAAGTTGCATTAAAGAAACTTCCACGGGATGCTTACCTTCTGCGCCACGACCAGTTGTTTTCTCAGCTTCAGCAAAGACGGTCGACACTGCCCGAAATGATGGATAAATATTACCTCTTCTTTAATCGGATTGTGGATATCGAACTCAGTGATAAATCTGAAAAAATCCAGATCAGCGATGTTGCCGGCAATGGGATAAAGGTCATTGTAACCCAGAATGAAAAAGATGGAGGCATTGAACCAATATATAATAGAACCTTCGATCCAATGGTGACTAAAGAGATTAGGCTCTATCTACATGGTGGGGTGGATGCAGTCAGCCTGGATAATAAAACCTCGTCAATAAAAATTAGGATAATTGCAGAAAAGGATGCGAAAGATTTGAATATCAGTCAGTCCAAAATATCACCTGATCTCTATGCACATAAAGACCAACTGACCATTCATGGACAAGACTCCCACAAGCTCAATACCCACCTTTCAAACGATTCAGCAAATGTGGCATATCTCGCCAAGGATTTGTATAGCCGGCACTATATTTTTCCCATTCTGGGTTATAATAATGACGACGGCATTGCAGCAGGGCTAACTTTTAAGATCACCAGCCCAGGTTTTCGAAAAACACCATATGGAAATTCGCAGTCGTTTTCTTTTTTATACTCTTTTGGGTCCTCTGCTTTTAATTTTAGATATAATGGGGACTGGATTCATGCCATCGGCAAGGCAGACTTTGTGGTAGAAGCAAATGCTTCTGCCCCCATGAATTCACAAAATTTTTACGGACTGGGAAACCAGACGCCTTATGATGATGACCTAGACGATATCTATTACAGGGCCCGGTTCAATCTTTATGAACTAAGTCCGGCCCTGAGGTGGAGATTGAAAAAAACAACTTTTAGCGTGGGCCCTACATTTCAGTATTACAATTACGACAAAGACGGCAATCAGGGACGCCTGATATCTATGACTAATCAATTGCATTCTTCGGACAGCACAACGATTGCTCAGAATAAGGCCTTTGCAGGGGTAATTTTAAAATACATACTCGATACCAGGGATCGCAGCATTTTGCCAACGAAAGGGGTATTGCTGGATACCAGATTAACCGCATACGAGGGCCTCAATAGCTATTCTAATACCTTCGGCCAGTTCAACGCCGAGATGTCGTTTCATCAAAGACTTGATTCGGCGGCACATTTTGTATTAACTGATCGAATTGGGGGAGGTATTAGCGCTGGGAAACCCGCATTTTATCAGGAGCAGTTTTTGGGGGGACAAGGCAATCTACTCGGATACCATGAGTATAGATTTGCCGGTGAACAGAGCTTATTCAATAATCTGGAACTTAAAGCAAAGCTGGGCAGTTTGATTAGCTATGTGCTTCCGGGTGAGATCGGGCTGCTGGGAATCTATGACATCGGTAGGGTCTGGAAACGCAACGAGGATTCCAGACAATGGCATCAGAGTGTTGGAGGAGGCATTTATTTTGCCCCAGCCTCGCTCTCGCTGATCAAAATTGTGGCAAGTTATTCTAAAGAAGGCTGGTACCCGTATTTCACCCTGAGCTTTAGGTATTAGTTTCAAATTTCCAAATCTACATAGCTAATGGAAATTGTTGATGGTGAATTATTTTTAGTGGCGGTCTTTATTGATGTGATTATGGAGTTGAAGAAAAGAACCCAGATGCTGAACACTTTTATGAGCAAAGCATTGCAGCTAAGGGGATTTGGTGATATGGATGCATATCGTTTGGTTAGCGATTTTGGAAAGATTAATCCGCAGATCGATGGTGATCAGGTAATGATGATTATCTCGGATCTCTCCTCACCCCATACCTATAATCAGGGAAAGCAGCGCTTCATCCGGGGAATCAGGGAATTGCAGGACAGTATTCATCAGGAAGGCTTTTAGAATTGTATTTTGTTGTTTTAAGGCGCTTATTAAGCATTCCTAGAGTGTAATTATTTTAAGTCAGCGACAATCGAAATCCCGGTTTTTTCCCGGTAAAGCTGAGGAGATACTTTTGTGATTTTTTTGAAGTAGCGTGAGAAATAATATTCGTCCTCAAAGTTCAATGAATGAGAAATCTCTTTGATGCTGAGCCTGGTGAGGTGTAGTTTCTTTTTAGCCTCCAGTATAATACGCTCCTGGATCAATGAGGATGGGGGTTTTTTGAAATATCTAATTGATCGCTTGCTGAAATTATTGGGCGACATCGAAAGCATATCGGCATAATCATTTGGCTTGCGAAAATTAAGGTAGTTCTCCTCCAAAAGGCGAACAAACATTTCCATTTTCTCATCTCTGACGACACTGGTTTTTTCAGTCTCAATGGCGTGCATTTTAATACTACTGGCTCGTGCGAGAAATAATTGCAAAAAGGCTATCAGTACCATTCGATCTGGCGATCTTTTGGCGAGCTCCTCTTCAATATCTGCTATTAAGCGCTTAAAGGTTTCCGCTTCCTGGTCACTTAGAGATAATAATGGAGCAACGTAAATGTTATTGAACAGTAGACCATTACAGCTTACTTCTTTTTGGTGGAATTCTATGCAGTAAAAGTCACCATGAAACTGGAGCAGGGAGAACTTGAGCTCTTCTTGCGAACTCAGGAATATATGCTGCAGTGGTGTGGAGAACAAAATTGTCGGCCCCTTGAACTCAAATTCTCCAAAATCCGCATGATAGTGTCCTGTTCCAGCAGGAATGAAGATCACGCTATAGTTAGCAAAGCGCTGTGGTTTTTTAAGATCACAGTCCGTTTCACGCTTTATACTGAATAGTACATCATTAACTGGTGAAATAAGCTCTTTCAAAATTTCTGCAAATAAAATACTTGTTTATAATACTCTTTTGACAAGATACAAAAAAGATCAAAATTGAACCATTCAGTTCACAATCAGATAAAAGCTGTGGTCAGGAAAATCAATTTATGCAAGGCTAAAAATAACAATTGTAGGCCAATAGCACTTCCTGAAATTATATTTACTTGATTTCACTCACAGCAATAGGCTTCCTAAAGATATGAACACGTGATTATTTATAGGGTCACCCTGTCATATTTATCCAAGCCTTATCAGGTTTTGTCCATTCATTACCTTTCAATATCAACCTAACTTTGGTGTAGAAAAATAATATAAACGTTCAAAAATAACCACATGAAAAATACCTTTTTAAATTACATTGCAAACCTAGATCAGCTTAGTAAAAAAGTTATCCGCTATGGGATAGTTATTGTATTCGTATGGATCGGAGCCTTGAAGTTTTTTGCTTATGAGGCCGATGGAATTGTTCCGTTTGTGGCAAACAGTCCTGTGATGTCTTTTTTTTATAAAAATCCATCAGAATACAAAACCCATATGAATAAGGAAGGAGAGCTTGTCGCCAAAAATCATCAATGGCATGAAGAAAATAATACCTATGGGTTTTCATATGGATTGGGTGCGTTCCTGATTACACTTGGGGTATTTCTTGCGCTTTACAAAACCGCTCCCTTTGCAAGTATGATCGCCAGTATGCTAATATTGGTTATGACCATTGGAACTTTATCCTTTCTCTTGACTACTCCTGAAAGTTGGGTGCCTAATCTGGGAGATCATCAGTGGGGATTTCCTTATCTATCTGGTCGAGGCAGATTGGTGATAAAGGATATTGTAATCCTTGGGGGAGCGATTTTGACAATGAGTGAGTCTGCTAAAATTTACCTTTCGCGCAAGAGCCAGAAAGTAGTCTAATTTAACTTTTAGTTTTTGCAAAATTTAAAAGCAGGGATTCCCAATTGTAGATGTGATGCATACGGATCCCTGCTTTGGTTTTGTTGGGTAATTTGTTTTTGTCGCCCGTAATTCAGAAGATGAGATGGTTTGTCATCAGACAGGGTCGGCTTATGCTTTTTTCAGATACCAAATCCAGCGAGATTTATAATCTCAAAATCAAATATTTTTCCTCGCCTGCATTCCTTTGGAGTTGTCTGTTATAAGATAAATGTCCATATAGTATCAAAACTAAAAATTATGTTATGAATGCATCAAGATCAACCTTAAAACTACTTTGCGCAGTGACCTGCCTTTTAACATTTACCTTCGGAAATGTCTCAGCCCAACAAAAAAAACAAAAAGAACAAAAGAAAATTGAAGCTTCCATTGTGACGATTTCAGATTTTTCTAAGCTTAAAGAGTCAATTCCAAAAGAGCTTCTCAGTATCACTCATGGGATTATAATAGTGCCAAAGCTTATTAATGCCGGTTTTGTGATAGGCGGCAAAAGAGGCAGGGGTATAGCGATGGTAAAGGATGAAGCCGGGAAATGGAGCAATCCCGTGTTTGTGACCATAACTGGCGGGAGTGTGGGTGCGCAGATTGGTGTGCAGTCTGTTGAACTGGTGCTGGTTTTTAAGCACAGCAGTACCCTGAAAGACATCAATAAAAGTAGTTTCACCCTTGGCGGAGATCTCTCGGTAGCTGCCGGTCCGCTAGGGAGGAGTTCTAGCGCGAATACCGATTATAAGCTAGACGCGGAGGTCTATTCCTATTCCAAGAGTAAAGGGCTTTTTGCAGGAATTTCTTTAAATGGAGCCGCCCTCGATATTGATAAGGAGGCCAACGAAGTATTCTATGGAAAAGCGATTAGTGCGATGGATATTTTCAATACCAACAAAAGTAATAATGTTGGGGTAATGAAGCTTAAAACCTCATTATCGGCACTGAAATAGGTGCTAAGCCTGGGGTATGAAAAATATTCATAAAGCAAATTAGGTATTGCGCTGTACAACAAATTTAAGCCGCAGATTAAACTGAACAAGTCTGATGAAAGGGAATATCAGAATCAAAAAAAATACACAATAAATCAAAAAAAAATGAAAATATTGCACATTATATCCAGCCCAAGAGGTGAGGCCTCTTTTAGCATTAAATTGGGAACCGCGATCGTAGAAAAATTGAAGGCAAGTAATCCTGATAGCCATTTGACAGTACATGATTTAACCCGATCACCATTTCCACATTTGGAAGAGGTCCACTTAAACTCATTTTTTACACCAGCCGAAAGCCGAACAGCGGAGCAAGCTGAGGCGATCCAGCATTCCAACAACGCGATTGCCGAATTAAAAGCCGCTGAGGTAATTGTAATTGGCGTTCCGATGTATAATTTTGGAATTCACTCAACCTTGAAGGCCTGGATTGATCATATTGCCAGAGCGGGTCAGACGTTTAAATATACTGAAAATGGTCCTGTGGGGCTTGTGGAAGGAAAAAAAGTCTATCTTGCAATCTCAACGGGCGGTGTTTATTCCCAGGGGGAAATGAAGTCGTATGACTTTACAGAACCCTATCTAAAAACTGTATTAGGCTTTTTGGGAATGACAGATGTCAGCGTTTTTAGAGTAGAAGGCATAAACGTTCCCAGCATTCAGGCAGGTGCGCTGGATAAGGCGGTATCCAGTATCGTGCTATAAAAAAAAAAGAAGCCACAATTTCTGCAGCAGCCAGAGCTGCTGCAAAAATTGGAATCCAGTAGTTTGCTATGAGCAAATTGGGTCAGGGAAACTATGGAATATTCAGCATCTAGTAGGATGCACCGAGCGATTTTTCCAGCTAAATGTTATTAAATTTTCAAGGTGTCGCCGCGCTATTCATAAAAAAAAACTCCTGCAATTCAGTTCATTGAAAACCAACCCAGATTTTGGAGATATTAAACCACCCCATACTGGGGAATAAAATTTGAGTTATGGAAGACATTCTTCGGTATGTGCAAATTTTAGATTTCCACCGTAATTGATCTTTGTGGGTTTGCTGAACAGTTCTTTTTCACCTTTCTGCTCCATATCTCCTGTTCCCTGTACAAAAACGTCACCGACTTTCTTAAAACTTATCTCTCGTATCGAAGTTTTTCCTTCTCCCTCTGCTGTAAATTCGCCGTTTAAGATCCCATTGGAGTAAGTGCCTTTGAAAATTCCTTTTGAATCATCTTTTTCATAAAAATTATAAAGTATTGCTCCCTCTACCTGATTGCCATTCACTGCCGTGATTGCCAATTGTAGTGTGTCTTTATTGACTGCGTATCGGTAACAGCCTTTAATTGATTTTTCCACCTCAGTTGATTTACGCTGTTCTGCTTCTTTTTCGTTTGCTGTCTTTCCATTTTGACAGGAAATTACTGAGATCGAAGTAAGTAATGTTAGACAGCTCTTTGATAAAATATTCATAATTCAATTTTTATCCTGCATTTACAATAACCGCTCCACAAAAATAATTTTACACCAAACGATGGAAAATATTAATCCTTTATCGCACTTGAAAGCTTCTCAGCGTTTAGGTGGTTTGAAAAGAACACTCACTTATTTTCTGCTTTTTTGTTTTGTTGGTTTGCAATCCTGTAAAAAATCCGGTGATGAAACCAAAGTACTGGATTTGGATTCAAAAAATCTTACTTCATGCCCGGCTGATGGATGCTCCTTCCTATATAATGATAGGAGTGATTTCGATCTGGTTAAAAGGAGGTCACAGCTGGCGTCTTCAGGGTATTTTATTTGGAATTTGATTACCGGCGTAGTCTTTTTATATGTACATTATAGCGCCAATTATAAAGGTGTGGCATTACACTTACCGATCAGGATATTGCTGACAGGAAGATAATCTGCATCACTTCCTGTCCTTCCTGCAGTGGCTAATTTAAGTCTTCTCGGTGGAAATATTCGGGGTTCAAGAATTGTGAGTGATAACATGGATAACCCTGAACGATGGGTAATCGAGGCAAAGGTGAATTTAACATCAGGTAATAACGATTCCATATACAGCAAACAAATTTATTTTCCTGACATGCTCGCTATTGAATAGTATGACAATTATTAGATTCCCAAATTAGGGAGCTCGGTAAAAGCCGCTGTGCAATAATTTGCATTCATCGTCCAATGCTTAACTGACGCTCTAACATGATATACCGACAATAGCCTATGAAATAGCGAAATATGGTAAGCACGGTTATCTTGTATTTTTTTTAAAGTATTGTTTTTTAATGAGTTAGCTTTGGGTTTGATAATTGTAATACCTTTGGGAACAACCAAGCTAAGAACCTCGTAAAAAACCGATTGCTATTGCTAAACACAGGATGCGGTACAATTAAAACTATGAAGCAATGGATATAATTTCTCTGACACAAGCTACTCTGGAAAAAAAGAGGGAAACACTACTTTGGTTACTGGCCTCTGCAACTTTTATCATATTTTTTCAAGCCTATATGATTGCGCCGCTTATTCCAAACTTAGCCGAAATTTTTAACGTATCCCAGCAGTTTATAGGTATTCTTATACCTGCTTATCTAATTCCATATGCCGTCTCCACTCTTTTCTTTGGTTTGTTGGCCGACCGTTTTCGACCAACTTCTATTATCAGAATTTCTTTGCTAGCCTTTATCATCCTGTCTCTACTCACTGCAACTGCGGCAAATGTGAACCAGTTGATAGTATGGCGTTTTTTAACAGGTATGGGATCCAGTGGGGTTATTCCAATATCAGTCGCACTGACAGGACGGCTGTTCAGTTTTGAGGAAAGGGGTAGGCCATTGGGATTACTCTTTGGCGCAATGGCGGGTGGCGCTGCTACCGGATCAACCATTGGCGTCGCAATTGAGCCTATATTGGGCTGGCGTCTATTGTTTGTAGGCTTGGCTATACTAGCAGCCATTGTTTTGATACTTCTTTCTTATGTGATTAACAGGATAAGCCTTCCAGCACCGATGAGCAGAGGACTTACCTTGAATAAGATCGTTAACGGATATTATCAATTGCTGGCACAGAGAAGGGGGCTGAGAACTTACTTTTACGTGTTCTGCAATGGAATCTTTCATGCAGGGGTGTTTACCTGGCTTGGTTTGTATTTCAAAGATAATTATGGGCTCAACGAGTGGCAGATTGGCTTGGCATTGATGGGCTACGGGTTGCCAGGGTTCCTCTTTGGTCCGCTGATTGGAAAGGCCGCTGACAAATATGGCCGGAAACTGCTGTTGCCAGGGGGAATTTTGATCAGCGCCCTAAGTGTAGGTTTGCTTGCATTTCATTTGCCTATAATATTTACTTGTCTGATGGTCACCACTTTGTCGCTGGGTTACGATTTAAGTCAACCGCTGCTTGCCGGAATAGTAACCGATTTTGGAAAAAATGAACCTGGACAGGCAATGGGGCTTAACGTTTTTATGCTTTTTATGGGTTTTGGGATCGGGAGCTTACTGTTTGGAGCATTACTACCTTACGGATGGGCGGTTTCGCTTCTTACATTTACCTGTTTCCAATTGGCAATAGCAATTATCGGCTTCCAGGTATTTAAAAGCGAGACAAATAAAGCATAACCAAAGCAGATTACCGGTCGCATGTGCCAGCTTAGCTTTTTTCGAAAACTCTGCAAAAAAAATGCTTTTTGAATCCTCGATTCGGGCACTTCATGACTAAAATAATGATTTTTCCATAACGATAACCTGGATGCCAGTTACCTTTGGCTCATCAACCCGGTCCTCAATCTCTTCCGAGGCAGTCGAGTCACCAGCTGCAGTGAATCCACAACGCTGGTACCATTCAATAAGTTCCCTCGGCTACTGATAACTGTAATTTATATCGAGTTACAGTTATTTTCAAGTGCGAATAGTTCAGTAGACTGCAGTAGGGCTCTTCTAATACCTGTAGCCAGTGCAATAGGGGGAAACGGCAAGCATCCCTAAGTAAACCTTTGGCAATTTTAGTTCAAGATAAACAGTTCCCAAAACATCCCCCGCTCGTCTTGGGATTTTCTACATAGCTACTTTTTATTTCTTGAGATACGTCTTCAGCGTTTGTTCATCAATCCGTAAGCCGCAGAGCACCTCTGCTTTAGTTGTCCATCCCCGTTTAGAACTTGCACCTCTGTAGGCCGAATCAATCAACTTGTTTAATTGGGTCAGATCCACAGCAACTGCTTTACTTATCCCCTTACAATATCCTCGAGTTGCAACAACGAGAATCAATAAAAAAACTACCTAAAACCATTGAAGGATATTAGTATAAACAAAATAATTTTAGATAGCTAAGTTCTATCAAAACCGACTGTCATAAATTAGGTGCTTTCAAGTAAATTTTGAAGTTAAAGGCATTCCATAGTTATATGGGAAGGTGGCAATCAAATTCTTCGCTTAATGTTTATTTGTCATTCAGGTTTAGACGGAAGGAGTAAACATTCCAATATATATATATAGGAAAAAGCGGAAGCAGAATTGTAAAACTTCCGGTGTCAGAATATAGATATTTTTAAAGGCGATAACGCAGGATGACGCTCCGAATAACCGCTTTGATCAGCCCTAGTTCATCACCGACCGTTTGTTCTATCACGTCCCATTCTCGCTTTTCGTTCTGTTTCAAGGTTAGCTCTTCTCCATCTAGATTGATCTTGATTTCCTGCGTGTGTTCGTTGATGACTTTAGTCATGACTTTGTAGCTGTGATCTATTTCTTGGTATGTGATTCTCATTGGTAAGCTCATTGGTACAAATATACATCCGGGGCGGTGCTATATGGATACCTAAGCTGTGTTTTTTTTTTTTCGAGCTGGATTTAAATGCGTGGTTACACAATCGAATACCGATTATGTAATAAAGGCAATATTTTACAAGTCAATTCTAATGAGACAAACATATATAAAATTATGCGTTCGTCAATCAATGATTCAAAATCTTTAGATCAAAGCGGCACCGAGAAATATTTGATACTCTAATTGAACAGTGTCATTATTCCCCTCCTTTTTTTTAATGCTTCTTAATTATCTATACAAACCTGCCAATTAATTTTTAACCCAATAATGGCCATTCTTCATTATCAAAAACTCATCATCAAAAACCTAAAAATGATTTTGATTAATGAAATGGGTTTATGGTAATTGTGAAAACCGCAACTAGAATTTTATGTGATTGGGTTATCTTTTGAATTTGCCACTTTGGATTATCATTTAACCAGGGAATAATGAGAAGACGTAAGCATATACTTTATACTGAGGTTAAATAAAATTAAGGAGTGTTTAAAATCCTCAAGTTTGGTGCAAAAATTCTTAATAAGAATTAAATATTTTTTTTCGTTATGTTTATCAAAATGGAAGAATTCATTAAATTCATAAAAACCATCGTTGCAATAGACGACTTTGATTTACAACTTATCATTTCCAAATGTCGCACAAGAAAAATTCCCAAAGGAAAACTGATCCTTCGGAAAGGACAAATTTCGAGACAATATTTCTTCATAATATCAGGTGGCACCCGTTTTTTTTATGAATTGAATGGACAGGAAAATACGACGTGGGTAAACTTTAAGAATGAATTTTTTACGGAAATTTCAAGTCTCAGTACACAAAAGCCGACTCGTTTTAATATTGAAGCCATAGAAGATACAGAGTTGGTTGTGGTTGATAAAAATGATATGGACTTTTTATATGCTCATATACCAATGTGGGAAGAATTTGGACGAAAAATATTCGAGGGTATGGTGGTTCGCATGATAGACCAGATCCTGAATTTTCAAACGCTATCAGCCGAAGAACGGTATCTCGGCTTTTTGAAAAACCCGGAAATGATCCAAAAGATTCCAATAAAACAGCTGGCCGCAGTTCTTGGAATTACACCAAATGCTTTAAGTCGAATCCGGAAGAATGTGCGGTAGAAATTTATTATCTACCATTTGGTAGATTGACGCTTTGATCAGCCAACTATCTTTGAGCTATAAATACAAAGGCTTTTATGAATGAAATTACCTTAACGTCTCAAAATCAATACGATGACGAAGAATTAATCAAGAACTTTCCTGGATTTAGCAATCACTATCTTGTCGTAAACAGCGTGAAATTACACTACGTAGAAGGTGGAAGTGGTGAACCATTGATTTGCCTTCCGGGATGGCCACAAACCTGGTACTCCTACCATCCTATTGCAATGGAATTGGCAAAAACATTTCAGGTCATCATTGTGGACATCAGAGGCATGGGAAGTTCGGAGAAACCTGATTCAGGCTACGATAAAAAAACGATGGCAACTGATGTTCTGGAACTTGTACAGCAGCTCGGGTTGAGCAAAGTACACATCATGGGTCATGACATAGGCGGAATGATCGCCATGAGTTTTGCCTTCAATTACCCTGATTACACTGAAAAACTAATTGTATTGGATGGTGCTCACCCAAGTGAAGGGATGATGCAAATGCCTTTGATGCCTGCCCCTGGCACATTCAACGAAAAGATGGATGCCAATATGCCTTATGCCTGGTGGATGGGATTTAACCAGGTGAAGGGGCTTCCGGAAAAGATATTGGAAGGACGTTTTCAATACTTGATGGATTGGCTCTTTAACTATGTCATGATTGATGATCGTAAGATGTCATCTTTTGAAAGAGCAGTTTATGCTTCGGCTTATAATCAAACGGAGAGCATCAGGGCCTCCAATGGCTGGTATCAGACGTTTTCCCAAGATATAGAAGATGCAAAAAACTACCAGCAACTTACCATGCCTGTTTTAGGAATTGCCAGCTATGTCAGTTATAACTTCATGAAAATGGGGTTGCCATACATAGGGAAGAATGTAGAAGTAAAGGGGATTTTAGACAGCGGACATTATTTGTATGAAGAACAACCGGAACAGGTAATTGAGGCTGTTGTTGAATTCTTGTTAAAATAATTAAAAAAAAAGAAATGAAAAGGTTTATTTTAGTCGCCGGTGCTACCGGTAATTTAGGAAAAATGATTTGTAGGGAATTGGTAAGCCGAGGAGCATCAGTTACTGCGATGGTCCGAACGTCTACTGACCCTGAGAAAATAGACGTACTTGCAAAAATGGGGGTCAACGTTTTAGAAGTCGATTTTGATAGCGTGGAGGAGATAGCAAAAGTAGCTGCCAATATGGATTGCGTCGTTTCAGCACTGGCTGGTTTGAAAGATGTAATTGTTGATTTACAAAAAAGGATTCTGGAAGGCGCCATACAGGCAGGTGTGCCAAGGTTTATACCTTCAGACTTTTGCACGGACTACAATGACTTAGTACCCGGTGAAAATAGGAACTTTGATCTCAGAAGAGAATTTAAAGCCCATCTGGATGGCACCCCAATAAAAGCATCGTCTATTTTCAACGGTGCCTTTGCAGACATCCTAAAATACAATACACCTGTGTTGAATTTAAAGGATAAGAGCATTGGTTACTTTGGGGATAGCCGCAACTGGAAGCTAGATTTTACCACCATGGACGATACCGCCGCCTTTACAGCTGAGGTTGCTCTTGATAACGATGCACCGCGGATTTTACATATCGCAAGTTTTCAGGTTAGTCCTGATATGATTTGGAACGATGTAAAAGAAGCAACCGGACAAGAATTCAGAATATTTCAGTTGTCAGGTCTTGGGGATTTTGCCCATTCCATAAAAAAACAAAGAGCCGACAACCCTGCAGGAGAAAATGAGTTGTATGCAAAATGGCAGCAAGGTCAATATATGTATTCGATGTTTACAACGCATCATATTCAATTGGCTAATGAAAGGTATGAAAGTTTGACTTGGACATCAAGTTTAGAGTTCTTAAAGTCATTTGTCAACTAAATAATAAATTTTAAACAATGTTTTTTTATTTTTAAATGAGAAAACATTGCTGCAAAAAAAACAGATAGAATAGCATAATATTTCCACATGATCCTGGTTTTTAAATTGAAGAATATTACCAGTCAAATCTGTAGAAAAACTGTAGTGTAAGAAATAATGACAAGAAAGTGGACTAACCATAATTATTATTCCATTTCCGGCACGCTACAGATTTTCTCCAGATTTGAGACTTATTCTTGTCCGGATTAAATATCAATTATGGATAATGAAATGCTTTTGAAGAAAGTGGCCGACTTTGTGAAGGAAAGTCTTCAGTATAGACATTCCCTCCAAATGTATTTTCACAATCTCGAGCTGATTGGAGAGAAAGAGGGGCTTAGTGAGGATGAGCTCTTCATACTTATACTTGGCGGTTTATTTACACGACGTAGGCTATACGGAGAGATATTGGGGTCATGAAGAATAGCGCGCTAGAATTGCCTCCGAGTTTTTAGGAACTAATGGATTAGCCTTAGAAAAAATAGCACTTGTTAAAAAAAGCATTTTAGCTACGAAATTTCCTCAACAACCTGAAGGGAATTTAGAAGAAGTTATTTGTGATGCGGATTTTTACCATTTTTCGCTCCCTGACTATCAGGATTACGCAAGCCGGCTTAAAACGGAGTGGGAAACAAATCTCAATCTTTTTTATACCAATGTTCAATGGGATGAATTAAATTTGAACATGTTATCAGCTCATGTGTATTTTACTCAATACGGAAAGAGCGCACTACAGCAAAAAAAAAGCACTTAACATTGCAGAGCTTCAAAGCCGGCTGAATAATTAATCTATCCCATAATTTATTTGAATAAAAATATAAATTTTCAAAAAAATGAAAATACTGATTGTTGAGGATGAGTATGCCTTGTACGAAAGCATATTTGATTACTTTACTGGAGAGGGAAATATATGTGAACATGCCGCGGATTTCGATACCGCCAGTGAGAAGATTGAACTTTATAATTATGATTGTATCCTTTTAGATCTGGGTTTACCCGGTGGCGAAGGGTTAGACCTTTTATCCAAATTGAAAAAATCCAATAAAAAAGATGGTGTCCTAATTATATCTGCAAGGCATTCTCTTGACGACAGGCTTAGAGGACTTGATCTTGGAGCTGATGATTATCTAGTCAAGCCCTTTCATCTCTCAGAATTGAAAGCAAGGGTGAGCGCAATTGTACGCAGAAAAAATTTTGATGGAGATAATGTGATCACTTTCCATGAGATTAAGGTGGACGTATCTGCAATGAAGGTTACCGCGAATGATAATGCCCTTACACTGACCAAAAAGGAGTTTGATCTGCTTGTTTATTTTTTATCCAATAAGAATAAAGTGGTCACCAAAAATGCGATGGTGGAACACCTCTGGGGAGATGAAATGGACTTGTCGGATGATTTCGATTTTATCTATACCCATGTTAAAAACCTGAAAAAGAAACTGGCCGAAACGGGCACAAAAGATTATATCAAATCTGTTTATGGTATTGGCTATAAATTTACCGACGCATGAAGCTATCCGTCCGCTATAACAAGGTCAATATCCTGACCTCTTCCATAATTCTGGTGATTACCGGTATAATCTATTATTTTTTTATCCATCTGATTTTAACCAATAAACTGGACAAGGATTTAGCGGTAGAGGAAAATGAGATCAGACAATACACCAGGACATATCAAAAGTTGCCCTTACCGGCGAGTTATCTCGACCAACAGGTCTCTTATCAGCCATTATCTGGAAAATCGGATATCCGGGAATTCAGCAATACGACCTACCAAAACCAAAATGAGCACGAGCAGGAACCAGGAAGAAGCCTGATCACCACCGTTAAACTTAAAGGCAAGGTCATTCAGGTAACCATTACAAAATCAAGGGTAGAATCTGAGGATCTGGTTCGGATAATTCTTTTGATCACATTGGGGGTAACGGTGATTTTGCTTTTTTCCCTTTTCCTAATTAACCGGTTTGTATTGAGCAGACTTTGGATGCCGTTCTATAATACACTGAAAAGGATGAAATCTTTTGAAGTGACAAAAATGGAAACGGTAAACCAGGATTCTACAAAAATTGATGAATTTATAGAGCTTAACCAATCGGTAGATGCGATGACCAGTCGTGTAAAACGGGATTATAGGGAGCTTAAAAGCTTTACCGACAATGCTTCGCATGAAATGATGACTCCTCTGGCGGTAATTAATTCAAAGCTTGATTCGCTTTTACAGACTGAACCCTTCACCGCCCAGCAAGGCGCACTGCTCGAAGATATCTATCAGGCTACGGGCAGACTATCAAGGCTTCATCAATCACTTCTGCTATTGGCCAAGATCGAGAACAACTTAATTAACGATGCCCAGGAAATTGATCTAAAAGTTTTAATAGAATCCAAATTAAGGCAGTTTAGTGAACTTTTTGAAAGAGATAGTTTGACTACGGAAGTTAAACTGAGCAACAAAACCGTAGTAATGAGTAGATATCTTGCCGATATTGTACTAAATAATCTCTTTAGCAATGCAGTAAGACATAATCAACCCGGTGGAAAAATCTTGATAGAACTCTCGGAAACCGCACTTGTTATTTCCAACACCGGAAAGGATTTTAGGGGTAAAGACAGGCTCTTTGACAGGTTCTCAAAATCAAACGAATCTGAAGGCATGGGACTTGGCCTGGCCATTACCAAACAAGTGTGTAATATATATGGTTATCAGATTACTTACCAGAAAATAAATGAATTGCATATTTTTTCCGTTCTTTTTTAATCCTGCATCATAACTACAGAATTCCTACATAATTGACTTATAGTTTTGATAAAAAATAAAAACTATGAAAAAGATTTTTGGAATATTTTTATTAATGGGCGGTGTGGTTAGCGCTACATTTGCACAGAAAGTTGCAGCGGGAAAGGTACCAGCCGCGGTTAAAACTGCTTTCACAAAAAATCATCCCGGTATAAAAGTAAACTGGGAAATGGAAAAACAAAACTTCGAAGCTGGTTTTACCTTAAACGGCAAAGAAACTTCCGAAGTTTATTCTGCAGCCGGGTCTTTATTGGAAAGGGAAGTTGCAATCAAAACAAGTGAGTTTCCGGCCGCTGTAATGCTTAAGTTAAAAGGAATGAAAGTTGCCGAGGCTGCTAAAATTACCAAAGCTGATGGCAGCGTGAGCTATGAGGCCGAAGTAAAAGGAAAAGACTTATTGTTTGATGCAAACGGTAACCTTTTAAAACCTTAGTATGGCTAAGTACTTTTATATCATGTTGCTGTTTACAGCGGCAACATTATTTTCATTTGCCCAAAATGTAGATTCGTTAAAAAACACACTCGAACCGGATTCTCTGGGAAGATGGTATTCGGGTAATCCTATTCCCAAAAAGAAACTAAAAGTGACCTCATTTATCGCCCCGGCTATTCTGATAGGCTATGGTTTCGCAGCTGTTTATGATAATGGTGCCTTAAAACAGCTTGATTTGAGTACAAAAGCGGAATTACAGGAAGACCATCCTTTGTTTGCAGCCCATGTGGATGATTATTTACAGTTTGCCCCAGCGGCAGCTGTGTATGCGCTGAATCTTTCTGGCGTAAAAGGCAAACATAATCTGTTTGATGCCTCTATGCTTTATGTAACCTCTGCCGCTATTATGGGGGCTTCCACTCATTTTGTTAAGCAAGGCGTAGGCAGGGAACGTCCCAATAATAACGGAGAAAATTCATTTCCTTCCGGCCATACCGCATCAGCCTTTATGGCTGCAGAATTTTTGCATCAGGAATATAAGGATGTTAATCCTTGGATTGGTTATGCAGGGTATTTTGTAGCTACTGCTACAGGAACCTTAAGAATGTACAACAATAAACACTGGTTTAGCGATGTTGTTGCCGGTGCCGGATTTGGAATTGCCTCTACCAAGATTGCTTACCTGATTTATCCTTACATGAAACAAATTTTCAATAAAAAGAAAGATAGCAAATTTAGTTTGATGCCATATTACCAGCCTGGAGCATCCGGTTTGATGCTTTCGGGAAGATTTTAAATGCTTTTCAGGGTCTCTCGCTAATTAAGCTTACAACGAAATACTTCATGCTTTTTTTAGCCGAATAAATTTTAAGGATATGAAACCTAAGTATAAATATTCTCTTCTACTGATGCTTGTTTGTTCTATGCTTTTAGTCAAGGCGCAGGAACCAACGAAAAATCTTGAATTTTTCCTTAACCGGGCGAAAATTTCAAGTCCTGTACTAAAGGATTTAGAAAACCAGCGCAAATCTGCAGGTATAGACAGCCTTATTGTTCGGGCTTCAGCCAAGCCGCAAGTTACCGGATCTTCAAGCGGCTTGTATGCACCGATAATTCATGGTTATGGTTATGATGAAGTCATAACCAACGGCCAATCTTTAGATGCCTTACTCAATGTGAATTACGATTTACTGAATAAAAAACGCATTAATAACCAACTGCAGGGCGTAAAATTGCAAAACGATTCCATTAGGTATGCAAGTCAAGTGTCGACATTTGATTTAAATCGATCCATAGCGGACCAGTACATTTTAGCTTTTGCCAGTCAGTACCAGGTTGATTTTAACAGTGAGGTGGTTGCTTTACTTAAAAAAGAGGAAGCTTTGCTTAAAACTTTAACCAGAAGTAATATTTACAAACAATCAGAATATTTAACGTTTTTAGTTACCCTGCAACAGCAGGAATTAAGCTTACAACAAGCAGCCTTGCAATATAAAAATGATTTGGCTAACCTAAATTATTTATCTGGAATTACCGATACTACTTCAGTTCTTTTAGAGGAGCCGAAACTTAAATCGGATAAGCTTTTCTTCGAAACGAGTTTTTTCAAACGGAAATTTGAATTGGATAGTTTGAAAAATGAAAATCAAAGGAGTTCCATCATCCTAAATTACCAACCAAAACTGGGCGTGTATGCCAATGGCGGTTATAACTCATCGTTAGTGCTTCAGCCATATACAAATTTTGGCGCAAGCGTTGGGTTTACATTTTCCGTTCCGATTTACGATGGACATCAGAAAAAAATGCAGTTTAACAAGCTTAATCTGGCCTCAGAAACCATCTCAAATTACAGGGCGTTTTTTGTTCGGCAACAAAGTCAACAACTCAACTTAATCAGTCAGCAAATTAGTCAAACCGATGCACTTTTTGGGAAAATCAACGAGCAAATCAGGTTTAGTAAAGGGTTGATTGAAGTTGATAGTAAACTGATGCATACAGGCGATTTACGTGTGGCCGATTTTGTAATCGCGGTTAACAATTATATGTCTGCACAAAATCTGCTGAGACAAACTACTATAAACCGCCTAAAACTGATTAATCAATATAATTATTGGAACCGATAATGAAAAGATACTTAAAATTGATTTATGCCAGCATCGCTGTTGCAATTACACTTTCTTCTTGTAGCAGTTCAGCACCTGAAGCTACAGCAGATACGCCATCTCCGGTTACTCCCGTACAAATTACGCATGTGAGTGATAGTTCACTGGCTGAATATGTTGAGCTTTCTGCAACGTCTGCTTATTTAGAAAAAAGCTTTGTTAAAGCAAACATCAATGGTTATATCGAAAAAGCTAACGTCGGGACCGGTCAAAAAGTAGGCAGCGGGCAAACTCTTTTCACACTGATTACCAAAGAAGCAAGATCGATTGGCAATACCATTAATAAGCTCGATCCTGGTTTTAAGTTTTCAGGTATTTCAACTATTCGGGCGGAGCAAGGCGGAATTATCGTTCAGGTTAATCATCAAAAAGGCGATTATGTGCAGGATGGCGAGGCTTTAGCAACCATCAGCAATCGTAATAGTTTAGTGTTTTTGTTAGACCTGCCTTACGAGCTTAATCAAATCATTCAGCAAAACGGAAACCTGAATGTGTTGCTACCCGATGGAACTTCATTAACAGGCGCTGTTTCCGGAACAATGCCTGCGGTCGATTCATTAGCGCAAACCCAGCGATATATTATTAAAGTTTCATCAGGAAAAGATATTCCGGAGGGGCTAATTGCAAAAGTAAAACTGAGCAAAATCAGCCATCCAAATGCACAGGTACTACCAAAATCTGCAGTGTTGGCCAACGAAACGGAAGATGAATTTTGGGTGATGAAACTCATCAACGATTCTACAGCAGTAAAAGTAAATGTGAAGAAAGGCATCGAAAATAGCAGCAGAACAGAAGTCTTAAGCCCCAAGTTTTCTAAATCGGATAGAATTATCACATCAGGTAACTATGGAATTGCCGATACGGCTAAAGTTAAAATTCAGAAATAACCATGAAGAACTTTTTTATTTCTCATAGAAATCCTATTCTGGCCGTACTGGTCATTATTCTGGTTGGAGGCGTTTATTCTTTTCAGCAACTGAAAACTGGGCTTTTCCCCGAAATCACTTTTCCGAAGATTAAAATTATTGCCGATGCTGAGCTGCAACCGGTAGATAAAATGGTGGTTACGGTTACTCGTCCGTTGGAAAATGCGGTAAAGCAAGTGCCAAACTCGCAATTGGTAAGGAGTACAACCAGTCGTGGAAGTTGCGAGCTTTCGGCATTTATGAATCCCGGAGCAGATATCAATTTAAGCCAGCAACAAATCGAATCGCAGATTGCCAAAATCAGCGCAGCATTGCCGGCAGGGGTGAACATCTCGGTTGAGAAAATGAACCCCTCCATTTTGCCCGTTAGCGGCTATAGCTTGGAAAGCCCTAGTTACTCGCCTGCAGAACTGAAAAAGATTGCTACTTATACCGTGAAACCTTTTCTTTCACAAGTTACAGGTGTATCTGAAATTCGGGTTATTGGAGGGAAAAGCAAGGAATTTTGGCTGGAACTTGATGTAGCCAAAATGCAAACGCTAGGCATATCGCCCGACCAAATTAGCACTGTACTTTCTCAAACCAATTTTATAAAATCAAACGGGTATTTAGCCGACCATAATTATTTATACCTTTCGGTTACCGATGCAACGGTAAAAACCAAAACAGACCTCGAAAACCTTGTACTTACCAGGAAAGGAAACCGTACAGTAAAAGTTAGCGATATTGCCAAGGTTAGCATACAGCAAAGTGTAGAGTACACCAGGATAAATGCAAATGGTAAAGACGGAATTCTGATTGCCGTTATTAAGCAGCCTAACGCTAACCTTGTCGACCTTTCGAGCCAAATGGCTACAAAGGTTATTCAGCTTGCAAACATACTTCCGGCAGGAATTACCATTAAACCTTATTATGTGCAGGCCGATTTTGTAAACGAATCGGTCAAAAGCGTTCGCGATAGTTTATGGATAGGATTAACACTGGCTATCCTAGTCGCCATTATTTTTCTGCGTTCAATTAAAGCCAGCGCAACCATCCTCATCACTATTCCAATCACGCTTTGCCTAACGGTGATTGTACTTTATTTTATCGGTTACACTCTAAATATCATGACTTTGGGCGCTATTGCAGCGGCCATTGGATTAATTATTGATGATGCTATTGTGGTAGTAGAACAAATCCATCGTACACACGAGGAGCATCCTGATGAGCCTACGGTTCCTTTACTTGGAAGAGCAATTCATTATCTTTTTCCTGCAATGTTGGGTTCATCGATTAGTACTATTGTAATTTTCGTGCCTTTCGTACTTATGACAGGGGTTGCGGGGTCTTATTTCCAGGTAATGACCAATACGATGATTATTACTCTGGTTTGCTCGTTTTTTATAACCTGGATTGGCTTGCCGGTAATCTATCTGTTGCTCACAAAAGATTCGCACAATAATGCATCAGGCAAACAAGCTGCCCATCATGAGGTTAAGCCACAAAATTGGGTGCGGTATTTTATTCAGCGACCGTATATCAGTTTTGTTTTTATCTTGATCTTAATCGCTTCCATTGCAGTCGTTTTTCCTCGTTTACAAACAGGATTTTTACCAGAAATGGATGAGGGGAGTATTGTTTTGGATTATGCATCGCCTCCAGGAACATCGCTTGAAGAAACCGATAGGATGTTGAAAGAAGTGGAGAAAGAAATTGTTAAAATACCTGATGTTCAGGCTTATTCGAGAAGAACGGGAACGCAAATGGGCTTTTTTATTACCGAGCCTAATACAGGGGATTACCTGATTCAACTCAAACCAAACAGAACAAAAAGTACAGATGAAGTAATTTCTGATATCAGAACTCATATTGAAAATACACAACCTGCACTTAAAGTAGATTTTGGTCAGGTAATTGGCGATATGCTGGGCGATTTAATGAGTTCGACACAGCCCATAGAGCTCAAGATTTTTGGTAACGATCAGCAAAAACTGCAGATCTTGTCCAAGCAGATTGCAGATCTGGTCTCCAAGGTTAGCGGAACAGCTGATGTGTTTGATGGGATTGTACTATCCGGCCCAACGGTAAATGTCCAGCCTAATTTTGCTATGCTTGTTCAATATGGCGTAACGCCTGCATCATTTCAGTTTCAGGTTCAAACGGCCATGCAAGGTAATGTAATCGGCGATTTATATGATAAACAACAACTTTCCCCCATCCGGATGGTTTATCCGGGCAGTAGAAAATTTAGTATTTCTGATATCTCGAGGATGAAGATTTTTCTGTCTGATGGAACTGCCATTCCAATTCAGAATTTAGCTAAAGTTGAGCTGAAACCAGGTAGTGCTGAAGTGGAAAGGGAAAACCTGCAAACCATTGGTGCTATTACTGCCAGATTAGATAACCGAGATTTGGGAAGTGTAATGTCTGATATTCAATCAACAATAAAATCAAAAGTAAACCTGCCCTCAGGATATCACATTGAATATGGCGGTGCTTACAAGGAGCAACAGCAATCTTTTTCTGAATTATTGACAATCCTTATCGCATCAAGTTTGCTTGTTTTTAGTGTTATTTTATTCCTTTTCAAGGATTTTAAAATAGCGTTTTTAATTCTCCTGATTTCAGTCTTGGGTATTTCAGGCAGTTATTTAGCATTGTTTATAACGGCAACGCCATTAAACGTAGGTAGTTATACAGGACTTATTATGATTGTGGGGATTATCGGAGAAAATGCAATTTTTACTTTCTTACAGTTTAAGGAGTCCTTGCATGATAAAGATATAGATGATGCCATCACCTTTGCCATTTCAACACGGTTAAGGCCTAAATTGATGACGGCATTAGGGGCGATTATTGCGCTGATGCCGTTAGCATTGGGCATTGGCGCCGGGGCACAACTTCACCAACCACTGGCCATTGCCGTAATTGGAGGATTTATTGTAGCCTTACCTTTGCTTTTAGTTGCATTACCAAGCCTTATCCGTAAATTTTATTCAAAAAAAACTAAGAAATTTAATTCAAAAATAAAATGAAACAGGCATAATTTTTAAAATCACCTACTGTAATGATTAAATCGGGATGACTGCCTCACAAAAAAAAAATAAACAGATGAAAAAGAAAATTTTGACAATGGCTTTGTTGGTCGCAACAGGTATATCGGTAAACGCACAAAAAAAAACAGGCATTCATCTATTGGCTACCCATACCATAGGAAGCGGGGGAGGATGGGATTATCTAAGTGTAGATCAAAAGAATAATAACCTTTTTGTTTCCCACGGAACACAGGTAAACGTTTTAAATAAATCGACCGGCGATTCGGTTGGTGTAATCCATAATACACAAGGTGTACACGGAATAGCTGTCGTAAGTTCCTTAGGAAAAGGATATACCACCAATGGTAAAACTGCAACATGTACGGTTTTCGATTTAAGAAACTTAACCGTGATGTCGCAGATCAATGTTGGCCAAAACCCAGATGCTACTTTTTATGATGACTATTCACAGAAAGTATATGTTTTTAATGGAAAAAGCCATGATGCTACTGTTATTGATCCTCAAACCGATAAGGTGGTAGCTACTATTGCGTTAGGCGGAAAGCCAGAGGCTGGTGTATCTGATGGAAAAGGGAAAATTTATGTAAACATTGAAGATACAAATGAGATTGTTTGTTTTGATAGCAAGACGTTTAGTGTCCTATCTCGCTATAAACTCCTTGGTGGTGAAGAGCCATCAGGATTAGCAATTGACAAAGCTAATTCGAGGTTGTTAACAGTCTGTTCCAACAAGGTGATGTTGATTCTAGATGCTAAAACCGGTAAACTGATGGCTAAATTGCCAATTGGTGATGGGGCTGATGGCGTAGTTTTCGATTCGACAACTAAATTAGCCTTCAGCTCAAATGGTGAAGGAACCATCACCGTGGTGAGAGAAGTCTCGGCCGATAAATTTGTGGTAGAAGAAACTATAAAGTCTGAGCCTGGAGCCAGAACAATTGCACTCGATACTGTTACCCATCATATTTTTCTGCCAACAGCAAGTTTTGAGAAAAATAATGTTGAAGGACAGCGGCCAAAAATGATTTCAGGAACTTTTAAGGTTTTGGAGTTCGGTAAATAGCGATTTGTATAACTGGATAAACCAGAGTGCATTGACCCCGTCTCACCAGAAATAAAATTGTTGTAAAGTTTTGCTTGTCTGCACTTTAGTGAATTGGCGGAAAGGGGTCAAATTAGTTGGTTTATGCAATATGCCCGTAAACTAAGACAATGTATTAGTATTCGATATTAAGATAATCTCCCCTCACTTTCCTAATGGGGCTTAATAAACATACTCGCGTTTCGCATCAATTTGAAAATTGATACTGACAAATGCAATAACTATTGATTTGGCGCCACCTTAGTCAGAATAGTGTTAAAATCATAGAAAAGATTAGAAATTTTGCTGATTTGTTCTACTATAGCTTATATTAGAGATGTGAACATATACCTCAAATACATTTCCCCGACCGTTGCTTTCTCATATGAGGACATACGAATGGTTGAATCTTGTATTTTTTCACACTATTCTTATATTTTTCGCGACGTGATTTACTGTATATCTTCTTTTAAAGATTTTGATAATCCCGCCCCAAGCCTTCTATAATTTTCTGGCCTGGGGTTCAGCGCCTATCTTATTGAGACATTCCTTTTCATAAGTCGATCGAATACTTTGTTTTAGCAAAGAATAGTTCGTAAATCAGTTTAAATAGAGCTGAATTGATTTTAATGTCTACACATTACTTTTTTCCCTTCTTCATAAGGGATGATAGGTCTTTTCTTTCGAACATAAACATTCCTTCAAAATAATCCTAGAATACTTTAACGACATAAGTATGAATCTCAATGAAAACAATGCGGTAGTAATTACCCAGCAGGACTTTGATTTACTAAAGCCCTATTTTAGCAAACAGAAAAAAAATTCCACTGAAATGTCCTTATCGGCAGAACTCAGTAGGGCAGTTATCTTAAAAAATGATGCGTTCCCACCACATGCCATAAGACTTAATTCGAAGGTTTGGATCCAGGAAGCAAGTACTGGAAACATAATGGAGCTTACAATCGTATTGCCTCAGCACGCGGATATAAAACAGAAAAAGATTTCGGTTTTAACTCCTATCGCAGCAGCTCTCATAGGGTTTAGAAAGGGTGAAACCGTTAGATGGGAAGTTCCTGCTGGACTGAAAATATTTAAGATCATCAATGTTCTCGCACCTATTTAAATTTAAAACATGAAACTTACAAAGCCAAAAATCATGATTGTTTTTGAGGATTTTGCCTCGGGGAAAGTCATCCGGGGCCCTGATTTACTAATCAATTTAATATTTAAATACATTACTGTCCGATAAAAATCAGGTTTGATAAAAATAGTTTATTTATTGATGAATATTTAGTGTTTTCTAAGCTTACTGAAAAATCAACCCCTACCCATCA
>NZ_JBHSBY010000119.1:0-34058 GCF_042650905.1 Pedobacter jamesrossensis
CAAATCAAAGGAATAAGGATAAGTTCAGAGCCAGAGTGAAACCTAAAGTAACTAAAAATCAAAAAGATGCAATATAAAAATCCTTAACTTAATGACATTGGGCGCGAGCCACAATGTGATCAATACCGATAGCGAAGTTGACCTGAGCCTATATACCATCTACGGCCCACCCAACCACAAGGATGGGATTATCAGGGCGACAAAAAAAGTAGCAGAGCAGGATTGTGAGAAATTCGATGGCATGACTACAGAGTAAAATTATCCTAAAAATATTTAAAGACAATGAAGTAAAAAATGGAAATGAAATCCTGACCCTCATACTCCCCGTCAACATCAACTCCATAATTTAAACCCAAACCCAGTGACTACTGAAATAGAAAATATAAGGATGGTTACCGCAGAAGATCTTTTTGCAACCTTGAAAACAGATTTTGCAGATTACCTCAATAAAAAACTGGATGCCGCAGTTGCGGTAGAATTTGCACGTGTATATGATATTATCGATGTGTCCTTTCCGGAGATCATTGCTGGGGTTGCATTTCATATCGTTGTTTCTGAAAAGGAAATTATTCTTTCAACAGACAATACTATTCCTGCAAACAACAGTGAGGCCCTGGAAGAACAGCTCACCGATTTTCTGGAGCTTAATCTGAATTGATTCTACCCACCATCACAGGCAAAGCGTATTAAAAGCCCTGTCTTGACATTACCCGATCTAAACAACAACAACATGATAAAAAAGACAAAAATAGGCATCTGGATGGATCATTCAGTGGCCAACCTAATGGACTACCCAGCTGCTCCTATATTGACAAGAAGAATTGAATGTAACTTTACCAGCAAGGCTAAAGAAGAAGCAATTACGCGTGGGGAAAGCACCATGCACACCAAGGAACAGGGTGAACAGGCAGATTACTATAGGGAACTCAGTGATCTAATCAGGAAATATGATGAAGTGCTACTCTTTGGCCCTACAGAAGCTAAAACAGAGTTGTTCAATACCTTTAAGAATAATCACCTGTTTTCTAAAATAAAAGTTGAGATCAGGCCGACAGATAAAATGACAGAAAACCAGCAGCATGCTTTCGTAAACAGCTATTTCAAAGCGGGCGTAACTTGATATGTAAATTTTAATTCTTCATCAGATTTTTCGACATCTAGTTGATTTACCTCATTAAACAAATGAAATGAATCTGGGAAATCAAAAAAATATGAGGGGATCTTTGGCTCCCCTCATATTTTTAGTCCATCATTAAATAGTCATACTGCACTGCAATTTCGTTATCTACAAACCAAACACCAGGGGCGTTCCAGGCGATCCGCT
This sequence comes from Pedobacter jamesrossensis, assembly GCF_042650905.1. Lineage (NCBI taxonomy): Bacteria > Pseudomonadati > Bacteroidota > Sphingobacteriia > Sphingobacteriales > Sphingobacteriaceae > Pedobacter > Pedobacter jamesrossensis. Next base: position 1,325 of record NZ_JBHSBY010000119.1, read on the forward strand.
GTGCTTCATCTTTTTGAAACAATGAGCTCACTTCTCCACTCAGGATTACTCTGTTTCCCGAAACGTTAACATGAATGTCCTGATCATTAATTGACCAATTTCGGGCAATGGCTTTTTCGATGTCACTTTTTTCAACGGCATCTTTTACCTCAGAGGCAATTTTGATGCTATTGATCACGCCTTTAACACCTAAAAGACTTTTGACAGCTGTTTTTGCAGCATCTTTTTGATAATTCCAGCTTAGTTCTCCCTCAAGAGTTACCCAACCTTTTTCTACCTTGACCTCTATTTTGTCGTTAGGTACCTGCCAGCTCCATTTTAATGCATTTAATACCTCTCTGGCAATATCACCATCTTCTTTTGCACCCCAGTCGCCAAATTTGACTTCAATATTTTCAACTACTGCCGAAACGCCACTTACGTTTTTGGCAGCATCTTCTGCTTCTGTTTTTTTTACATAACTGTCAACGGTCCCGGTCAGGGTCACTACACCATCCTGAACTGTTACGCCTATTTCTGCTGCATTCAAAAGTGGTTCCCATTTAATAGCCTCTTGAACGTCTTTCTGTAAACTTTCGTTGCTTTTCATCTTTGATGATTTTAGAGTGAATTATTTCACAATCAAAGGTTGCCTAATTGGTGCCTCTTGGTGTTATATGTTTTAATAAAATCATTATACAATTCTCATATAGCCACTAGCAAAATAGCTGAGTGTTACACTATAGAGCCAGCCCTCGCCAATATCAAACAGAACTATGGGTTCCGCCGCTTCAAGCTCAGAGGTAAACAAAAAGTAGAGAAAGCCACGACACAATTCCTAAAGTAATATTATTTTAAGACCTATCTACAACTCCATCCATAATGATTGGGCTTTTTGTTTTTTTCGAGATAAATTTATTTTCAATAAAATATATTATAGGATAACATTCTAATAATACGCTATTAACTTCTTCCATACTTTGGAAAGATTATCACCATTTGAAAACGCTTATCAAAGTTGAACAGGAAAAAGGTTTGGAGCAGAATGCTTTACAAAAGATGAGCTTCCATATTGAAGAACTATGCCAATTATTTCCTGGACAATAGCGAAACTTCATCCAGCGTAGTGAACGATATATTCATAAAACTCTGGAGCAACGACCATGAAATTGAAAATGCCAAAGCCTACCTATTCAGATCAGTCAAAAATGCATCACTTAAGCACTTAACAAGTCAGCGCAAAAAAACCATAAGTTATTTGGACACTCATTATCAATGTAAAAAAGTCATTTATTCCCGATGGCCTGAGGAACGAACCGGGGAGGTCGACAGCGCCCGTTTTGAAGTATGGTCAGGAAGCTTGGGGATATTATAACGGTAGATCACCGCATTTTTTCCTTCGCTTATGCAGTAGTAGGCCTTTCCATCTGGAGTGAAACCAACGGCCTCTCCCTGGGGCTCTAGAATGTATGGAAGTTTCGTTGGCATCCGCCGTAATGTCTGGGAAATTGGTTCTTTACCATTTCGAAGCCAATAATAAACATTAGTATAAGTCTTTAATATAACCTGTCGCCCATCACGGGATATGTCTCCGGAAACGACATACTTCCACAGACCTTTGCCGGGTAGGAAAAGGCTTCCTTGCTTTTTCATTGTAACGGTGTCTTCGTTTTTGAAAAAGAGAGAAGCTGAATATATTCCAACGGTATCCTGTCTCTTGGATATGATGATGAGTTCCTTTAAAATAGGATCAACCATTAAAGTTTCGGCATCCTGCGGACCATTTGGATATTTGAGGTGGACTGCCTCACTTTCGATCTGCATGTTAATTGAGAACTTGTTCGGCTCTGGGAAACGATATACCGTAACATAAGGGCGGTTACTACCATTGTCTCCGATATCGCCAAGGTAGATGTAGCTTTTATTCTTTACAAGGCCGGGGCCACCGGCTATGTCCTCGCAATCAGTTACGCCAAAATGCTTTTTTGAAAGATCTCCTTTGAAATATAATGTGGACACTAAATTGCCTTTAGCATCGATGGCAAAGAACCGCGAGGTGTCTCCACTATCATTATGTATAAAAAACAGATTGTTTCTGGATATAAACAGGCCAGATATCTCGCTGAGATCAGCGGGAATGATCTTAGCTACTGTATTCTGTGCAGATGCACAGCGGCTAATACAAACTAACAAAAAAGTGAAAAATGCAATTCTGGCAGGAACAAATGCTGTCAGTCTATTTGTGCTAAGGTTCATTACGCTTCGAGGGTTTGATATCCACTGGCGAATTTGGACATCCTTTTCGGAACGATCAAGTCAATTTGCAAAAAAAATCCAAAAATTGTACGCAGTTTGTGATTTCCCAATATTGGTTTGATGGAGAATATAGGATTAAAAAACTGCTCAAATTTCACTATAAATGCTGTGCCGAATATTCAAAATTAATTAATGATGTAATTATTGTAAGGCATGAAATCACAATATTCTGATAAGCAAACAGAAGCCAATTTTGAAAGTAAACCACAAAACCCTCAATAAAAAAATCGGTCAGGTAAAACAAGTTTACCTGACCGATTTTGAAAATTAGCTTATTAAAAAGGCAACTTTTTAGTGCCCTCCGAGTAGTCGCCCGCATTTTTTAATTAGACTATCGATATGGTCGATAATTATTGAGGATTTTTATTTATCCCAAAAAACGCGTGTGTCCATATTATCTGGCCCACCATTATCTGCAACCGCTGCCTGGTAATTCGCTGAATTTGCAGAAAGCTCAAGCGTTGGATAAACAAAGCGGCGAACAAAACCACCGGTTATATTTTGTCCTGTGATGGTATTGGGCGATAAGGCAGGAAAACCGCTCCTCCTGAAGTTAGCAAATGCTTCGGTACCATTGCCCCAAGACGCTACCCAATATTGAGTATTAATGAGGTTGAGTGCATTTGCCGAATTATAAGCATTAATGGGATTATTAATAAATGCATTTTGCGTAGCTAAAGGAATAATGGCTGCCGGGCTATAGGTTGTCCATTGGTCCATGGCCGCACGTACACCGTTAGCATAATAAACGTCAGCTGTACTACCACCGGTTATCCAGCCTCTAAAAGCGGCCTCCGCCAAGAGCAATTGCGTTTGAGCATGAGTGATAAAAAATTGAGGAGCGGTTAAACTGCCGAAAATACTATAATTAACCTGTGAATAATTAAAACCCGAACCGTTAGCACCTCTAAATCCCGGAGCAGTTGGCAAAGTCGCACTGCTATAGCCTACAGGAAGTCCGAACTGGTTTGCAGATGTGGTATCTGGCACGGATGTAGGTGCAGCCAATGGGTTTGCATATTTACCGGATATAAACTTCAATCGCGGATCACTGCTGTTTTTTAGTTGATTTACAAAGGGAGCCGCTAAATAATACGTATTCGCTATCGCAGTAATCGTCTGGCTCACCGGATTTACGTAAGTAGTATTGTATTTTAGGAAACAGTTGTCGGCGTTTGATGTCATTACTCCACCAGTTACGGCTGCTTGCACAATAGTTTGCGCTTTTGCAGCATCTATTTTACTATACCTCATGCCCAATCGAAGTAATAAGGAATAACCCAGTTTTTTCCATTGGGCGATATTACCACCGTAAAACACATCAGCTTTAACGATATCCTTGGTTGGATCCAGCGCTGCTGTAGCCTCCGTAACTTCTTTAATCAGGTCGGTATAAATCGCTGCCTGGTTATCGTATTTGGGGGTAAGCACGTTTGATAAATAGGCTTGTCCGGCTTCAGTATATGGTACGTTTCCGTAAGTATCTACCAGCATCATAAACTGGTATGCTTTCCAGATTCTGGCTTCGTTATATAAATTTGTTCTTGCTGCATTGCCTTTGAGTTGGCTTAATATTTGGACCAGTAATTGAACAGGGCCAGAAGAGCTTGTTGCACCAGTATTTGTACCTGTATATTCAGCATTCCACTTTTGCGAAGTGTAGGTTTGATTCAGCTGATTAAAATTAAACGCCGAGGTGATTCCCGAAAATGGATTTACAAATTGCTGCACAATGGTTGGCTCAGTTTCCATCGTGGCTCCGTGTGTTCCAAATTGTGCGCTCGTAAATAAGAACGCCGCGTCGAGTTCTGTTGGATTATTTGGACTAATATTTAATTTATCAAACCCTTTATTGCAACTGGAAATTATCGGAAACCAGATTGCTATTGCTATAATTCTAATTAAATTTTTCATATTGTATATTGAGTTAGAATTTTACGTTTAAGTTAAATCCGAAAGTACGTGTTGTTGGTAGCGATGCCTGCTCATAACCGGTCAGGTTATCTCCGCTTGAGGATATTGCTTCGGGATCAATGTTCGGCGTATATTTCTTAATGATCAATACATTACGACATACGGCAGATAACACCATGCTTTTCACATATTTTTTATTGATAAATTTAGACAAGTCGTATCCCAACGAAAGGCTTCTTAATTTAACAAAGCTTGAACTGTAAATAAATGGATCTAGGATATTCGTTGAACGATAATTTGCGTAAAAATCTTCTGCGTTTACAGCGGTGGTGTTTGGTAATCCGTCAGTAGCGTTTACGCCAGGAAAAATTACGCCCCCGACACGGCCAGGTAATGATTCTTTTGATAAACCTTCTCTTAATAAGTTTAAACTTGTGCTCGAGAGCAATTTACCACCTGCTTTATAATCAATATGGGAGATAAAGGTAAAGCCTTTGTAATTTAAGGTATTTAGCCAACCTCCTGTTGCTGTAGGAAGGCCGCTACCAAAATTAACTGGTTTATCACTAGCTACGGGTTTGCCTCCCGATAATACGATATTTCCGGAAGCATCCCGCTTGTAAGTTGAACCTACAATTTGGCTAAGGGGTAAACCTACCACATGGACAATAGATCCAAAAAACTCAGGACTGCCCACTACAAGTTGCGATTGGTTGTTCGCCAATGACAACACTTTTGAAGAGTTGAAAGCAGAATTAAAAGTCGTTTTCCAGGTAAATTTGTCTGTTTGGACAGGTATTAATTCCAGGTTAAATTCTAATCCTTTATTTGATAAACCACCTAAATTAACAAGCGTTGTGGCATATCCGGTTGCAGCAGACAGGCTTATCGGAACGGCTTGATTAGTCGTTTTTTTATCGTAAGCAGCTACGTCCAGATTTACTCTGTTGTTGAACATGCGTAACTCGATACCAATTTCTTTTTCATTTACGCCAAAAGGCTTAATCTGGGTGTTTGGTGAAGCTGTTCCGTTTATACTGCCTAAGGGAAGCCCGTTGAATGAATTCTGAGCAAGCAAAAATGTTAATGCATTATAGGCACCAACGTCCTGGGCGCTTCCCGTTTCTGCAACAGCAACTCTAAGCTTTCCAAAATTTAACCATTTTGTTTTTGGAAGTAATTCCGAAAAAACGAAACTTCCGCTAATGGAAGGATAGAAATAATGATCTATATCTCTGGCGAGTACAGAATACCAGTCTGTACGGCCGGTAACATTCAGGTATAATAAATCTTTGTAGGAAAACTCTGCAGTACCATATAATGAATTTACTGTTTGTTTAGTTAGGTTATAACTCGAATTTGCCGTAACACCGTTTCCAATTGTATATAAATCTCTGATGTAGAAGTTGGTTACCGCTTCATTAAATGTAGACGTAATTAAGGGAAAGTTATTACCACCTACCGTTGCATTAAATGAAAAATCTTTCCACTTATGCCCGCCACCCAGTAGGAAGTCAAAATTATTCTGGCGTGTACTTGAAGTACTTATCCCGTAGCTACCGTTATATAAGCCTGTTGGTGCTGCAGATACGGCCAGCGTACCAGTCGGCGTGTTTGATTCATAAGTAGTTTGCAAAAGGTCCATATTCGCCCTCCCTTGAAAATACAACCAGTCAAAAAACTGGTAGCGTACCACAGCAGTTCCTAACAAATGATCTTTTGTTTGTCTTTGAAATTGCTTCTCTAATATCCAGTATGGATTGGTAACGGTAGCAAACCTTGACGTAGGTGTTTCATTTCCGTTGGCATCTATTGCGCCTGCCTTGAGTACATCAAAAGAAATGGAGTTAGCCAACCTGTAAATTGATGTCGGAATTGAATTTCCCTGTACGCCGATAAGTGGCGGATTGTTATTAAACTGGTGATCATAGTTAACGTAAAATTGTGCAGATAATTTTTCAGTAAGTTTGTAATTGATACCAACGTTAAATATCTTTTTATGATAATCGTTGTTTGGTACTATGCCCTGAGCGTCCTGATTAGAGAGAGATACCCGAAAACTTCCTTTGTCATTACCGCCAGAAATTGCAACTGTGTTACTCCACGATGGTGCAAGTCTGAAGAACGTCTTTATCCGGCCTTTAACAGGTGCATACGGACGCTGAACGCCGTCGAATTGAAACGTTGGTACATTATCAAATGGCACACCAAAACTCCATGCACCAGAACTCTGCGCAGTACCAACTGATGAGGGACGAATATTATTCTCCCCTTGCCCGTACTCATATTGAAAATCGGTATAATCCAGTGCCTGGTTTATAGTAAAATTAGAGTTGAACTCAATACCTATTCCAGTATTTTTAGCTCCCGACTTTGTCGTTATAATTATTGCACCATTAACGGCACGCGAACCATACAACGCTGCTGCGGTAGATCCTTTTAGAACAGTCATCGATTCAATGTCATCCTGATTGATGCCTTGCAAATTATCTCCCTGGTCTACATTTTGGGTATAACCATTACTACTACTTGCACCCTGCGACATTGGTAAGCCATTTATTACGATTAGCGGCGAATTGTCTGCGGTGAAAGAAGATTGTCCACGCAAACGAATCTTTGTACTTCCACCTGGTCCTGCGGCGGGTGGAGAAATATCCAAACCAGCAATCTGGCCCTCAAGCGAATTGGCGAGGTTGGTTGTACGGTTAGTTTGTAACGCCTCTACGTCGGCTTTTTGAGCCGAATAGCCTAAGCTTTTTGCTTCCCTTTTTATACCGAGCGCTGTTACCACAACATCATTCAAAGCATTTGTTGCCGTCACCATGGAAACATTAACAACGGTTTTTGCATTTACCGTTATTTCTACAGGATTATAGCCAATGGATGTAAACACCAATACCGCATTGGCATTGGTAACATTTATGGTATAACTACCAGATGAATTGGTTACCGCAGCATTTCGCGTTCCCTTTTCTACTACGCTCACGCCGGGCATACCAACACCCTTTTCATCGGTAACTTTACCCGTAATTCCTATAGCAGCTAATTTTAAATTTTTGGTTGTTATAGATTTACTAAAAACTGCAGTTGTTAGTCCACCAGCTGATGCGCCCGCGGGCTCGAATAGAATGAATACCGTTAACACAGTACACATAAATACTAGTGGAAGTAATTTTTTTTTCATAATTTTTTTTGGTTAGAATTGGTTTTTTTAATAAACTGCTTATATAACCGCAGAAGACACTTTGCCATAGTTCGTGACATAAGCAGTGTTTAGCGACCAGTTGCCGTGGTTGGATGTTAAGTAAATCTATCTCATATGATTATATTGGTTATTTGATCAATATCTGTTCTAATAATCTAGGCAAATATGCTTAGCTCAATATGTTATTTGAAGAAAATAGTTGCGAAGAATAGAAGCATTACTTTCCATTTATATTTGGTTTCGAAACAGTTATGTTACTCAAGCAAATAAAGACAACTTTAATGAAAAGCAATTTCAGTATTACCGCAAAAAATTGTAACATATTAACATAGATATTTCTTTCTAGTATTCGTTGCTGTCTGATAAGACATCTTAAATTCATCTGTTTATCAATAACTTACAACAATAATTCACCATAAAACCAATCTAATGCACAAATAAAATAGCTTGGTATTGTTAACATAGATACTATCAATAAATAAAATAGATGGGCATTATATCGTACATAATTTATAATTTCATACTATAATTAACCAATTATAAACATGAAGGCTACTTTAAAAAAGGCTACTCCAAACCCGGAGCATTCCTTTAATATTCATAAGGATATAGGCCATGCAATATTAAGTGCCTGGCATTATCACCCTGAGTGCGAGTTACTAGTTGTTAAAAGAACCTACGGCACCTGCCTGATAGGCGACTATGTTGGTCCTTTTAAAAATGGTGATGTATTTTTATTTGGGTCAAACTTGCCACATACTTTCCGGTGTGAACAAAAATATCTGGAAAGCGATACCGAAAAAGTTGGAGAAACAATCGTGATACTTTTTCAAAATAACATCTGGGGCGATGCATTTTTAAATCTCCCTGAAATTAGCCCAATTGTTAAACTACTGAACACAAGTAAGCTGGGTTTGCGTTTAAAAGGAGTAACTAGACGAAAGGTTGGCAAAATAGCTGAGGAAATGCTCAATGAATCGCCTTCTCGTAAATTGATCAATTTATTATCTGCTCTAGAAATAATAGCTGCTTCAAAAGAATATGAAATTATATCATCTAACGGCTTTAACCCAGAAGTGAATAGCATCGATCAAAACCGCATTAACACTATATTCGAATACACTTTTAATAATTACCACCAAAAAGTGGCTTTGGAAGATGTGGCTGCAGTAATTAACATGGGAAAGCACTCTTTTTGTAGATACTTTAAATCCAAAACAAAAAAAACATATATCCAATTTTTAATGGAAGTGAGAATTGGAAATGCTTGCAGATTATTAGTAGAAGAGGAATTTAATATGACTGAGGTAGGCTATGCTTGTGGCTACAATAACATCTCTCACTTCTATCATCAATTTAAAGCGCTTACCAAAAAAAATCCGATGGATTACCGATACAATTATCTTAAAACTGAAGAGAGAAAATTTATCTAGCAGCAAATTTTGAGTTGCGTTTAATGGGGTGTTTATGTAAGGCAATTGCTAGGTGATCTGCGTCAGCTAAGCTCGCTATCAAAAGATATGTTAGTTAATAATGATCAAGTTCCCACTCAAATTAGGCAAAGCAAAACAGTAATTTTAGTATCGAAGCATTTTATTGTATTATATTAACATTATGCTGTAAATGTGCTCTAAAAGGACTTATTTACCTTTCGATTTACCGCCTGGATACGTAAATTAAGTTCAAACCTAATTTTCTATCCAAAAAACTAAACCAAATAATTATGAGAATCTATAACACCTCTAGCGGGATTATTATAAACCACAATAACCAATATTTCTTAACCGAAGAGAAAAACTGGGATACGTTTGTAAACAGGAGCAACCTCTTTAAATTGGTCAGTAGTGAGTTGCAACATCTTAAACCTAACGAAGATTTACAAGAGCTCACAAATTCAGCAATTTTAACACCTATAGGTAGCCAGGAAGTATGGGCATCTGGCGTAACTTATTTTCGTAGTAGGGAAGCCAGAATAGAGGAATCAAAAGAAGCAAAAGGCGGGGATTTTTATGCCAAGGTATATGATGCAGATCGACCAGAACTTTTTTTTAAGTCGCCATCTTACCGTACAGTGGGTTCTGGAGGAAACATTCGCATCAGGGCTGATTCTAAATGGAACGTACCCGAACCGGAACTTACCTTATTTATTTGCTCAGAAGGCACTATAGAAGGTTATACAATAGGTAATGATGTATCTTCGAGGGACATCGAGGGCGAAAATCCGCTTTATCTACCGCAGGCAAAATCATACAATGGGGCTACCGCTTTAGGTCCTTGCCTTTTAGTGGCAGACACCCCAATAGATCCAAATACCAACATTAGCATAGAAATCTCCAGAGATTCTGATGTTCTTTTTAAGGAGAAAATATCCATTAATCAAATGAAACGTAAGCACACGGAATTAGTAGCTTACTTGTTTCGGGAATTAGATTTCCCTCATGGAACATATTTAATGACAGGTACAGGAATAATACCCGCCGATGATTTCACTTTACAAAGCAGAGACATTGTAAAAATAACCATTTCAGAGATTGGTTCACTTATAAATATCGTAGCATGATAAACGTTGGTAAACAAATTATAGGTTTCGAAACCTCTGCCGACGCACGTGAAATGATTAGTTCAATAAACACATCCACCGGCGAAAAAATGGCGAGTTTTTCTGTAGCTACAATAACTGAAGTTGACAGAGCGGTTGAAAAGGCAACAGCTGCATTTCAGATTTACCGAAAAATATCAGGAGTAAGAAAAGCTGAGTTTTTAGAAGCGATTGCCGATGAAATTATTGGCATTGAAGATGAGTTGATAACGATTTGCTGCGCAGAATCCGGACTACCGAAAGGCCGTATAGAAGGTGAAAGAGGACGGACTGTGGGCCAGTTGAAGTTGTTTGCCGATTTATTAAAAGAAGGATCTTGGCTAGACGCTCGAATTGAGACCGCCAATTCAGAACGCGTACCGCTTCCTAAACCAGATATTCGCTCCATGCAAATGCCATTTGGACCAGTACTAGTTTTTGGAGCTAGTAATTTTCCCCTTGCATTTTCTGTAGCCGGGGGCGACACCGCATCTGCGCTTGCAGCGGGTTGCTGTGTAGTAGTAAAGGCACATCCTGCACATCTTGCAACCAGCTCGCTAATAGGTAAGGCAATCAATAAAGCCGCTATTTCAACTGAAATGCCTGACGGTGTTTTTTCGCTCCTTTTTGGGGATGGCCCTGTTTTGGGTGGTCTATTGGTTAAGCACCCAGACATAAAGGCTGTTGCATTTACAGGTTCATTTGGTGCAGGTAAGGCCATATACGATATGGCTGTACGCCGGGAAACACCTATTCCAGTTTATGCTGAAATGGGTAGCACTAACCCAGTGTTTATTCTTCCACAAGCTTTATTAGAAAAATCCCAGTCGTTAGCCAATGGGTTTTCTGGCTCAGTAACGCTAGGCATAGGTCAGTTCTGTACTAATCCAGGAATGCTTATTTACGAAAGTGCTGATGCCGCCCCTGGTTTTATCCAGAAGCTTGAAGAAGAATTTAGACAAACTTCAGGAGGCGTAATGCTTACTGGCGATATCTATAAATCATATACTGCCGGCGTTGAAAAACGTAGCGGAATGTCTGGCGTTGAAACACTTGCAAAAGGCAATTACACAGCAAATTTAAATGTTGCATCCCCAATTTTATTCAAAATAAAAAGTGATTTATTAAAAATTCATCCTGATTTGTCTGAAGAGCTTTTTGGGCCATCAAGCGTCATAGTAGAAGCAAATTCTAAAAAGGATATCATTGAAATAGCAAAGAATCTTAGCGGGCATTTAACCGCTACAGTACACGGAACCGATAGCGACTTGGTTGAGTATAAAGATTTACTCGATATTTTAGAACAAAAAGTAGGCAGATTACTAATTAATGGGTTCCCTACGGGTGTTGAGGTTTGTAGCGCTATGGTTCATGGAGGGCCATTCCCCGCCACAACAGACCAAAAAACAACATCAGTAGGCACAGCTGCAATTGACAGGTTTACGCGGCCAGTATGTTACCAGAATATGCCGGATAAACTATTGCCAGATGAATTAAAAAACGAAAACCCATTAAGTATCTGGCGACTGGTAAACGGTAATCTAAATAAGGAAGTAATAAAATAAAGCAACATAGTATATTCTAGATATGAAATCATATAGAAGTTCGACTTGGTTTGGAAAAAAAGATAAAATGGGCCTCATCTATCGCAGTTGGATGAAAAACCAGGGTATGCCCGAAGACATGTTTGACGGCAGACCGGTAATAGGAATTTGCAACACATGGTCTGAACTTACACCTTGCAATGCCCATCTGCGTGATATTGCCGAAAGTGTTCGTCGCGGAGTATTGGAGGCTGGTGGCTTTCCGCTAGAATTTCCCATTATGTCATTAGGTGAAACACTCTTAAAACCTACCGCTATGTTGTTCCGTAATCTCGCCAGTATGGATGCAGAGGAATCCATAAGAGGCAACCCTATAGATGGTGTAGTACTACTTACGGGCTGCGATAAAACTACGCCTTCTACGCTAATGGGAGCAGCGAGTGTAGATTTACCAACGATTGTGGTTCCTGGCGGACCAATGTTAAACGGAAAATATCACGGACATGACATAGGCTCAGGAACAAGTGTGTGGAAGCTGACAGAGGAATTAAAGAAAGGCCAAATTACTTATGATGAATATGCAGAAGTTGAAAGTTGCATGTCTCGTAGTCCGGGCCACTGTATGACAATGGGAACAGCCTCCACTATGGCTTGCATGGTAGAAGCTTTAGGCATGAGCCTTTCTGGTGGTGCAGCTATACCTGCCGTTGACTCCCGGAGAAAAAGGCTTGCTCAGCTATCTGGAAGAAGAATAGTTGAAATGGTTAAAGAAGACTTAAAAATTTCTAAAATACTAACACGCGATGCTTTTGAAAATGCAATTAAGGTAAATGCTGCAGTAGGAGGTTCCTCAAACTTCATTATTCACCTTACCGCTATTGCAGGGCGTATGGGTGTAGCGCTAAACCTAGACGATTTTGATGATATTGGTAGCAAGATGCCTCTCCTTGTAAATCTTATGCCTTCCGGGAAATTTTTGATGGAGGATTTTTACTATGCTGGTGGTGTGCCTACTGTTTTAAAACAAATGCAATCTGTTTTAAAAATGGATACCATTACGGTAAGTGGGAAAACGCATGCCGAGAACATTGCTGGTGCAGGAATAAATTATAATAAGGAAGTTATATATGAATTTGAGCAACCGATCATTCAAGAAGGTGGAATCACTGTACTAAAAGGTAATCTTGCAGTTAATGGAGCGGTTATAAAGCCATCAGCAGCTACCCCAAGTTTGATGCAGCATAGAGGCCGGGCAGTAGTGTTTAAAGACATTGAGGATTACCATGCGAGAGTAGATGACCCTGATTTGGATATTGATGAAACTTGCGTAATGGTCTTGAAAACGGTTGGTCCGGTTGGCTATCCAGGTATGCCTGAGGTGGGTAATATGACATTACCAAAAAAGCTGCTTGACAAAGGCGTAACAGATATGGTCAGGATATCGGATGGCCGGATGAGCGGTACGGCATATGGTACAGTTATACTGCATGTATCGCCAGAGTCTGCTATTGGTGGCAATTTAGCTCTTGTAGAAAACGGAGACATAATAGAGCTCGATGTAGCCAACAAACGTATCCACCTGGAAGTGAGTGATGAAGAGTTAGCCGTGAGGCGAAGCAATTGGGTACAGCCACCTCCTCTTGCAACACGTGGCTATGTAAACTTATACATCAAACATGTTCAGCAGGCAGATAAAGGTGCTGATTTGGACTTTTTAGTAGGCGGTTCAGGTTCAACAGTAACTAGAGACTCCCATTAAAATAGAAACATGGATGTACTAATTCTTTTTGGCTGTATAGTTACACTTGTACTATTAATTGCTTGGGCGAAGGTGAATACTTTTCTTGCATTTTTAATCGTATCTGTAATGGCAGCTTTATTGTTGGGTATGCCCGCTGCTAGTATTCCGCAAACTGTTAATAAAGGATTGGGAGATACATTAGGATCTCTAGCAATCATCATCGTTTTGGGAGCCATGCTCGGAAAACTCGTCGCATTTAGTGGTGCCGCTCAAAAAATTGCTGCGGTATTAAAAAACACATTCGGCTATAAATACGTAACCTGGGCCATGTCTTTAACAGGTTTTATAGTGGGCATTCCATTATTTTATAATGTTGGGTTTGTATTGCTTATTCCAATTATTTTTTCAGTAGCGTATAACTATAAGTTACCTCTGGTATATGTAGGATTGCCTATGCTTGCATCGCTGTCCGTAATGCATGGTTTTTTGCCACCACATCCATCGCCCATGGCTTTAGTTACCCAATTTAATGCAGATTTGGTTAAGACCTTTATTTACGGTTTAATTGTGGCTATACCCGCTATAATTATTGCAGGCCCTATTTTCGCAAAATTATTAACAAATATGCAATCTAGCCCAACAGTTACCTTGCAGGCCGATGAATTGCCCGATAATGAATTGCCTGGGATAACAAATAGTGTGATTTCCGCATTGTTACCTGTACTTATAATTTTAGGTACCACGTTGATAACCAGAATATGTAGTGACAATATAGCAGTAAAAAATCTTGCCAGCTTTATCGGTGATTCAACTATTGCCATGATATTAACCATTTGTATTGCAACATTTACACTTGGGATTAGGTTAGGTAAAAAGCTGATTGACATTATGGTAATTTTTGTTGATGCGACAAAAGATATAGCAATGATTCTTTTAATAATCGGTAGCGCAGGTATTTTGAAACAAGTATTTGTAGAAACAGGGGTAAGCAACAGTCTTGCTGCAATTTTGCAAGGTTTGACGCTGCCACCTTTATTATTGGCTTGGTTAATAACAGCCGTGTTAAGGCTTTGCCTGGGCTCGGCTACCGTAGCTGGCCTCACCGCTGCTGGCATCGTTTATCCGCTTATTGGGCCTCATGGTACCGATCCAAATTTAATGGTGCTCGCGGTTGGATCAGGGAGCCTATTTTGTTCTCACGTAAATGACTCCTCTTTTTGGCTATTCAAAGAGTATTTAGGATTATCTATCAAACAAACATTTTTGTCTTGGTCGCTGATGGAAACGCTAGTTTCAGTTATCGGACTTATTGGAATACTGATTATAAACCAGGTAATGTTTAAATAGATAATAACCATCACCTTCCAGGACGCGTTTCAAATCTTCATCAGCTTAATTGGCACTTACTTCTAAAATTTTAAAAGCAAAAAATAGCTTTTAATATACGCTGAGCAGTTAATTTAGGGATAAAAGTAGAATGTTGAAATTTAATAGCAAACCATGTGAGATACTTATTTATGCGCTATGAAACTCTGAAGATTTCTCATCCCTGAAGACCTATTTCTCGCCATCCCGCCGACAATTTATTTTGCCAATCCAGATGCCACCGTGTCATCGGTTCCCACTACTGGTCGCATTCATTGTTCCTAATTTGTGCCCCATAATGAATTTAACTAGTCCGCATTTTTTAGTATAAAGAATATAGCCAAATTAAAGCCAATTATTTGTTTCATTAAACCAAGCTATCTTTCCCCTACTCTATTTTTCTTTAAGCTGTAAATTTTCTATACGCTAATTACGGCCAAGAGAAAAACTGTCTCAAAACAAGATATCTTAAATATAAGTTTTCTTTTAGCTGAAGGTATTAGGAACCAATTACGGTAAATAGAAAATAACTATCTTGAGAAATATTCTATGCATTTCTTAACATAAAATTAATATTGTTTATCCAAACCAAAACAGAATATAACTGTTTAAATCTTAAAATCTAAAGCCCTTGTCACTTAAGTCAATATCGAAAACACGCTGGAAAGTTCATCCGGATCGGGTAACCATATATCCTTATGGTCTTTCTTACATCCTAGCCGCAGTGCTCGCCATTATCTTTATATGCGGATATTTCGTTTACCTACATTACCTGCATAATTCTGTTAATTCGTCTATACCACTTCTTATCACCTTGATTGCAGTAATAGCTCTTTTCATTTCATGGGCGGGTACCTCGGTAGAGTTTGACACTAGCCATGGAATCATGCGCCGAAAACTTATGGGTTTTTTACCTGTATCATCAATCCCATTTTCCCGTATCTATGGAATAAGTCCGGTCACAGACACTTTAGGTTCCTACAAATACAAGGTTTTTAAAAAAGAAAATCGTTACGGGAAAGGCATCTTGGTTTCATGCGCATACGGAAAAAATGATGACCCCAATGCGATTGCATTTGTTAACGAAGTGATTACTCCAATTCATCAGCTGCTTGCTACCTATGATGCCCCAGATGACTTCAAGGTACCAATTATAGATAATTATGAGTTTTTCAATGTTGTGGGCGGCGCTTATACGATTAAGAAAAACAAGACTGGAAGCATCATTTTTGGTCTTACTCTGTTGGTTATCGGAATACACGAACTTACACCAGACGCTTGGCTAGGCCATGAAATAAATCTCGGCCGAATATGCTTTTTAATGTTCATGCTTATTGGCGGCCCGGCAATTATCCTTGCTGGGCTTACCGAGGTCACTTTCGATAGAGGTTCGCGGCTTCTAACCAGAAAAAACCCTATCGGTTGGGGTAATAAAACCTATTCCTTTGACGATTATAACGGGGTGCAAACCGTTAGAAAATCTACAAATTTGATTTACACGGGTACCGATGTGCAGGTCTATTTCTTACAACCGCAGTCGCAAAAGGAGGAGGTGCTTGTGCTTCAAAGTTTCTTCAGCACCCGGAAGGTCGAAAAATTCATTGCCGAGCTAAATACGATTATGTCATAGTTGATAAACTGCAGTAATACTCTTGGATAAATCAGAATTGAATGACCCCATTGTACCAATTTTTAATTCTTGGTAAGTTCATTGATAAATAAGGCTTTATGAGAAAAATACTTTTGGCGAGATGGGGTCAGTTGATAACGGTTTATCCAATAATAAATTTCCGCCCTTTCTAAGAAAGAAGTAAAACTACTCGATGTTTCTGAATGGACTGCATCCGTAGAATTAATTGCTGATCAATGGATAGACTACCTGCGTATCGTCAAATTAAATGGAACCTGGAAAAAATTAATGTGTTGTGGCAGTTGAAACATATCAGCCAGCATAAACGAACCATAACCTAACGATTATAGAATGCGGATAGGGTGTGATTGAACGATAACTAGGAATCAATATAGCGTAAATATCTAATTGGATCGTTATTCTAAAAATAATAATCTTAAATTTTCATAAAGAAAGCGATAGCAATCCTTGAGTTGTGGGAATCAACATGAATACATTCCCCTTCGTAGTTCACTGCGGATTATTGCGTAGGTGTTACATCTTGGGCAGATAAGTGAAATTCTCTTGTAGGTTTGGCTATTATGTTGGCCTGAACATTGAACTTCGCTTATCAACCAGTGAAGAAAAATCGATGTTGAGCGAATTAATTTGTCGTTTCTGTTCATACACGTTGTTTAATTCCCTTATAAACTTATCCATTTCCATGGCGACCGGATGAAGTTGGTGGGCTAGATTCATCACTTTTTCGGGATCAAGTTTTAATTCTTTGATGAGTGTGGTAATGCCAAGCATCGAAGAGATAGGACGACGCATGACATGGGAGATATCAAACAGGATTTGCTCCACAGAAACGATATAATCTACCAAGGCAGTAATATCGCGAGTTGCCCCATACCATATCATCTTTCCCTGCTTATTTTTTTCAGGGACAGCCTGTAACCAACGCCAACGAACCATATCTTTTACAATAATTCGGTATTGGAAACTAATTAACGCCTCTGATCGGTAAGCCTCTTTCATCTATTTCAAACATATAGGTATTCCCCGGGACCTGGCTGGTGATCTTTTTGATTAATTGTTCACTTTCTTTGATTTTCTCCTCTGATTTTATTCGCTCTGAAATATCTGTGTGGGTGCCCAGACTTATATTAGTCATGTTTCCATCTTTGTCACGCAGCCTCCTCGCACGTGACCAAATCCAAACCCAGTCTCCGTTTTGGTGTCGCATGCGGAAAAAACTCTCATACAGTTCTGTTGACTCACTCATTAAAAATTCATTAAAAATCTTTGTGGAACGTTCACGATCTTCCGGATGGAGCCGCTCAACCCAGGACATACCTTCTATATCCTCCCAAACACCGTCTGTTCGATCTAATCCAAGCATGGCAAAGTATTGTGCACTATACCATACCCGTTGTGTATCGAGATTGTATTCCCAGGCGCCGGTATTTGAAACGGCTATAATCGATTTATAGCGTTCCTCACTTGCCCTGAGCTGCTCCAAGGCTTCTTTTTCACGTGTGATATCCCGGTTAATGGACATATATTGGTATACATCCCCTTCCTCATTCAAAAAGGGAACGATCATGGTATCTACCCAATAGAGGGAGCCATCTTTGGCTCTATTGCAAAATTCTGCACGATAAGACGTACCCTGTTGCATGGCGGTTACTAAATCCATAAAATACTCTTGAGGATGATATCCCGACCAGAGCATGGTGTGTTGATTGCCTACAAGCTCTTCCGAGCTGTATTTACTAACCTTACAGAAATTCTCGTTGACAAAAATGAAGGTGCCGTCCACAGCGGATATACTAACAATGGAAGAAACATCTAATGCATACTTATAATCTTTCAGTTCTTTCTCCCGCACGCTGAGATTGTGAATGGTTTTGTCATTCTGTTTTTCCGCGTCTTTGCGCTTGATGATTTCCCGCTGCAAGGAGATCAAACTGCTGCGCAAGTGATTGATGGAATAATATTGTAAAACCAGGACTGTTCCAAAGGGAATGATAGCGCTGATCCAACGGCTGATTGGATCATGTACGACCATCGGGGCAGGCAAATGACCTATCACCTCCAAGTAGGCCAACAGGAAGTCTGCAGCTACAGTTAATAAGCCAATAGCCAGACCGCCTTTTCGTCCCAATAAAAATCCAGCAGTGAGTATCACACTCATTTGTGATAGAATTCCAGGTGCAAAAATTCCTCCAGCCGAGTAACAGGGGATGGTAATGAATAGCCATAGCATACCAGTAAGTGACCAGCTTGCAGTCCAAGTTCGACCAAAGTGGTTTAAAATCAGGTTAAAGACAGCTATGAAAAGCGCAATACTAAGTAAGATAAGCCACCGTGACCACAATTTTGGGAAATAAAAAAAACCTATAGAAACGACTATTCCCGTTACCATAGACCAAATAATGGTTAGTACATAAACCATGTAACTTTGATAGTTCTTTTCTTTATCAGGCACTAAAAATACGTTGCTCATAAAAGCGATTTGGATGACCTTAGGCACCCGAAAGACGAATCTACTTTCCTTTCAACTACCGCATTGATAAATGTACATAACTTTGCGGTAATTTTCTGCGAGGTACTCAAAATCAGTGTAAACTGATCTCATAATACATATAAACACTTATTGTGTCAATAATCAATCTTTGATAAATTCCTTGATATACTTTGGTGCAGTTTAATATTTTTTTCACGGCACCTAGGCTACGATTCTAAAAATCGTGTCCTGGACTGAGAGTTTAGAATGTACACTGCCATGGAAACCATTTTGATCACTATTACCCGTCCTTCAGATTGGCTATGGAGAGGTAACAATTAACCCGTTTTCAACTGTTTTTTTCATAAATGTGATAAAATGTACCAAGTAATCAAATATCAAAAGCTGGCGAAGTACCGAAAAAAAGCCTGTAGGTTGCAATTTCATGCAAGAGGTACCCTAAATAGTTGCCAAAAAAAAAGGAGCCAGCCTTTTCTTTTCCTTCAAACGGTCAAGATCTTCCTCTTTCAATGGCTTGGACAAATAGCTCATAACCATATCATGGGAGGCGGCCATTTCCATATCCACCTGATCAATAGAAGAAGACACCATTATAACGTGTATCTTTTCTCTTTTAGGATGAACACTTAACTTTTCCAGCATCTGCCATCCATCTAGAACGGGCATATTTATGTCCAGAAAAATCAAGAAACATAAATCTGGGTCTGCCTCGGCGGTTATCCTAGAAAGCGCATCAACAGCCGAAAGAAAATATTCTGCTTTGGCTGTCAGGGCACTCTCTTCTATTACCACCCCGTGAATGAACAGTACCATACTATCGTCGTCTACTACCAGAATTATGTTTTTCATCACAGCCTGCTTGATTTCCCCTGATTTTCAGATTTTTCCGTTATCTCTCTGATTATTTTGTCCAGCTCCGCAACGCAGAACTCAATATTTATTATGAGGAGCTGCTGCTTATCCTTCTCTTGCATTGACCGTTTCCCCAGCAACTTGACAAGTCTTAACTGAAGCTAAAGGTCAACGATGACTCTTTTATTCCTGCAAAAAATTCCGGCAACCGTTTATCGTTTATCATCATCTCCTCTTCGTCAATAAAATAGTCTATCGCGTGATACTTTTTGTTCTTTTCTAAATAACATCGACCATTGAAATATAAGAACAATTTTGGAATTCAGAAACCAATGCAGATGTAAATTGTTTGATATAGTAGCTAATCACTGTCTTAATTAATGGTCTAATCCTTTGATTCAAGAAGTCTTCTGATAAGATTTGAGGCCTAAAATACTATAACCTAAATAAAAATCAAGTCCAGCGAATCGTAAAGCTTCCGCACTTCTGAGATAATCCTATATCATTATTCCCAGACCGCACCATGCTTTTTGTTGCAGTGTTGTTTAAGCATTTCTGTACTGATCTTAGAAAAAAATAGTAATCGGTTAAAAATTTATGATCGATTTTTTTGATATCGATATCCAATACTTTGTGTTTTTCTCTCAAAATTGTTTAATATGACGTAGTGCGGTCTGATATCTCAAAAGTGTCATTTTGGAGAAATCGCTACTAACCAGCGTTTCCATATACTTATTGTGGTCTTCATATACCTCCTTAAGTTTTCTGATTTACCTAAATACCCATCCATTAAGCTCTCTGCATTAATTTCATGAACTAACATCAAAAGTCGTCTTTGTGTATACTGTACCTGTAATTCAAGTTGATTGAGGTACGCATTTAGTGTTTTGGCTCGTCCTAAAAACTAAAAGCCTGCAAATCGTTGATTTGCAGGCTTTTAGTTTTTTTTGATAAATTTGATTACTGATTCCAGTGGAGCCGAAGGGAGTCGAACTCACCCACTTAACCTGTTGTAATTCAGTATATTGTAACAATTTTTCAAAATAACATCGTCAAAACTCACCTTGATAATTTTTGATTGCAAATCTTATGATAAAGATAAACATAATTTAGAATAAATCTATTTGGTTCAATCTAAATTAAAAAAATGAAATGAACTTCGTTCTCAACATCAGTATTTGTAAAAACGTCTTCTCTTCGTTCGAATACATTATCAAGGCTCTTCACTGTCTTAACTAGAAAAAGTAAATCTTCGAAGCCAAATTGCCGTGTGATTTCATAAAAATATAATTTTAACACACTTCTTATTTACAAAAAATCGTTAGGTATCACCTTGGTGATACCTAAATACTTTAGATTATATCATCCAAATTGCATCGTATTACTTATCAAAATTATCTAAGACTATGAAGTTAGATTTGATCACAACAGAAGATTTGGAAATATTTAAAGAAGTTCTACTGGCTGAAATAAAAGGAATTCTTAAACATCACACTACTCCCAACGAAAAATCGGAGTGGCTCAGGAGTGCGGAAGTAAGAAAGCTGCTGAATATTTCACAGGGTACATTGCAAAATCTTAGGGTTAATGGAACCCTTCGCTACAGCATGATTGGCAAAATACCCTACTATAAACGTGAAGACATTTTGAATGTACTAGAAAATAACCTTTTAAAACATTAGCCGTGAGCAAAATAGATTTCATGAAAAATTCATTCCTGATAGGCGATTTCTTAAAAAAAGTATCCCTCGACGATAAACTTTTACCGACCCATATTTCTCTTTTCGTAGCTATTTTCTATTATAGTAAGAACGATTCCAATCTACAGTTCCATATTAGTAGAAGTAAACTCATGCAATACTCACGAATCAAATCAACAGCCACGTATCACAAATGCTTAACTGATTTGGTGCGAGGAGGCTACCTCAGCTACAAACCATCCTTCAATCCTTTGGGTAGCCTCATAAGAATTAACTTATACCAATTATCAACTGAAATTCCGACCTAGATTTGAAATTTTCATCAGCAAGAGTTTGTCTACCATTTGCGGCACAGGAAGATTTTCATGTGGTTTCAGCAAACCACTAATTTTAGCAACACAACTATAAATAGGATAAAAAAATTGGTACGACATGAGCATTTTTTTTTGATTTTTTCCATTAAAATAAAGGGATTGCCAAAACAATAATGGAGAAGATGAAATCATTGCTTGTCAACAAGCTTACTACCCTAAATGAAGATTACTTTGAACACTTAAGTGCTTTCTTACAGGTTCTCAGGCCAATTGTTGATGACTTGAAGAGCAAGGGATTTATATAAAAATCTAGTTTTTCGGAAAAGTGGCAACCGTTGTACTAAAAATTTAGAACACAAAAACTTGGCAAATATGAATGAGAATAGTTTTGCTTTTTTTCGTTGACAAGGAGAAACCAATGAATTCGACTGGAGATTCCGATAGGATTAATCAAGTCATTTTGGAACTTAAGATCAGAAAACCCAAATGAGTAAAAGCTTATATCCGATCCTTTGAACTATCCTTGCAACAATGAGTTTACCTATGCGCATCACCTCTATATTCAACCTAGCTCTAATGAACTCCATAGACACGAATTGGATAAACCGTAGTAGATTGGCCCCGTCTCGCCGATAAAAAATATATTACAACACACTATTTTAAAAGCATTTACAATCAATTAAAAATTGGTGCAAAGGGGTCAATTAAATTGGTTTGTGCACAAAACCACTTGAAAACCATAAATACTTTAATTTTTTAAAAGACCGTGATGTTGTAATGGCTGGTAGTCTTGGATTGATGAGAATTCACAATACTACAATCCTGGAAGCATTTGCAAAAGATTCAATCCTGATCACGGACAACATTGTTAAAGAATTTAACTTAAAATATCCTGCTGATCCAAATTTGGAATAAGCTATTATTAAGCCACAGCTAAATGAAATAAAGGGTCACCAAAGTTATTTAATAATATTTATATATTAAACAGTATTAGTTAACGATAAACAGCCACAAATATAAGCAGGTAAATATGAGCACATTCTAAAATCTGAAAATATAATGTGCTTTAGCCTTAGAATATTTATTTGACCAATCTCGTTTTCCTAATTCTGTCAGGGGCAGCCGCGGCATCTTTTTGGAACAAAAGATACAGCAAATGGCCCGGCCTGCAGGGGACAGTCAAAGAATAGGTAGCCAGTAAATACTAACCGCTAGATGATCAAGAAAGCAGCTTCTAGAACGACGCTTTAAACCGGCCATTTAATTTCCTTTCTTGGCATAAAGAATCCTTTTATGCAATTGGAATTGCGTATACAGATCTGGATATGGCTTTTATCAAAAATCCCAGAACCATCAAAGGCGGGGCCACCTTCTGTAAATATACCACGGGTGGAGTCATAAATAGCAAATTCACTATATCCCTTAGCACTTAGATCAGCTTTATAGCCATCTAATATCCTGGAGTGCATGTATTCCAGAACGGTACAGTCAAGTTCACGAAGGAGCATATCCTTATGCTTATCAGCTTTTATATCTTTATTTACCGGAAGTGGTATACCAATATCCGCGAAATCCTCTTTTAAGTTTTGATAGTAAGATTTTACCACCTCAATAGAATTTCTGTCGGTCAGATCACAACAGTTACCGAGCTGGATTACAGCACCTACTACAGCAGGGTTTGTGATGGTGCCACGCTTCTTTTTATCATTAGCCCATTCCAGTGCACGTTCATAATTGTTCTCCCAGAAATAAATCCCGTGACCCAGCCAATCATAATCCTCCTTGCTCGTCTTATATTTATTTGGGTCAAGCAAAAGCTGATCACGAACGCTCTGATCGCATCCATGAAAGCCCAAAATAAGGTTAGGCCGCTGATTGTACATCTAAAAAATGATTATTTTTGCTTAGAGAAAGAGGCTAGTGCAGGATAATTTTTCGTGTAATTACCGTTTTTATCAACTATGCCAGCATTGACTAATCTAGCCATAGCAGCTTCCCTTGATGAATCCATGCTTCTTTCTTTTTTAGCAAGGTCGATTAATTTTTGGCTGTCTTTATTACTCATGCTATCTATATATCTTAGTTGAAATCCTATGAACCTATCATTGATTACCAGGTCCATTGAGTTTCCATTATAACTTAAATCGCAGCTTATGCTCCATGTTTATTACTATTGCAAAAGAATATCTACCTGTTTCAATAGCACCACCTGTTCCAGCATCCTGTACTCTGATACAAATATAGATAATTATAGCAAGACTTACATCAATAGCTTCAGTTAGTTGTGCAAGATAAGTATCTCCCTCTCTATATACAATATCTACAACATATTGTTTAGCGAGAGCACTATCATCTTCCCTAGCTTAGTATACATTATGATTTTCGCATTTGATTACGCCACTTTATTATCTAAACCATGACAATTGACAGGAAAGAAAACACCATGTTCAATAGGCTGAAACCTATAATCAGCATTTAAGAAACCAGTAACGCTAAATTTTAAATGGCAACATATCATTTTTGCACCCATTAATAGAATTTGCAAAAATTAATGTTGTGCCTAAGCCTGTCTTATAACCGCTTCATGGAAAATTTAAAAAAGTTTCCCACGATAAAACCTGCAACTAACCTAAGGCACTTTAAAACTCTGAAAAACCAATTAATAGCGTGATAAAATCCCTAAAAACCTCCGTAGCAGACAAAAAGTATTCTCTTTCAGGACATGAAATTTATTAAAAACCTTTCTTTAATGAGAAGGTAAATCCCCACACTATCCATTGCATTTCTTTTACTGAGTAATTTTACAAGCGCAGTCACATTTTAATCGTAGCCTGCGTAACCTTTATTATAATTAATTCGTCTAAGGTATTAAACATTTGAGCACTGGCCAACACTTGCCACAATACATGGCACCCTTTGGTGCATAGTGCGGACGATAAAAAATATTTCCTCTGTTTTCATGATTTTAGTTTTTGTAGGTAGTCAAAAATTCGTTGAATTGAATGTTAAAAATCTGTGGATTTTCTTCCTGCAGGTTTTCAGCATATCCTTTCCAGTGTAACTGGTCGAGGAGTTCAAAAAATGCATCATACATAAGATTTTGTTTTTGGGTACACCCTGCCCGTTTCGGGCAGGGTGTAAAAAAAATTTATGCAGGAATAATAATTTCTGCTTCGATTTCCGCCAATCGGTTTGTACACAAGTCACGCACGAACAGGGCAACCGCTTTAATGATCACGGGATTCTTGGTGGAGAACTTATTTCGTTTATCATCTGTAATCTCGATTTCACAGCCTTGATAATAGTTTGAGGTCGTGTCTTCAGCCTCTTCTTTTTGCTCAATTTCGAATTTATCGAGATTATCGATGGTGTGAACCAGTCTTCCACGCTGCACCATTCGGCGGTGCAGTTCTTCCACCAATTTTAATGTACCCTCCAAATTGAGTGCTGGTGTGATTTTAGCTTCTACCTTTTCGGGTGCAAGATTTTCCGCTTTTGTTGCTTCGGGCAATACGACCGCTCCAACTGATTTTAGTGCGTCAATCACTGGCTTTGGGGCATCCTTTACCATTTCCAAATCAGCTTCCATTTTTTTGGGTTCATCCTTAATGGCTGTTTTATTTTCGGCATTGTTTATCGTTTTCCCCGCCATTGGCTGATAAATTGGGTTTTTAGCATCTTTGATATTGATGAAGTCTGCTTTTCCGTTAGTTGTATTTACTTCCTGATTTTTCATGATTCTTATTTTTTGATGTCTAAATAAAATTTGTTTAATTAGCCCCCCAATGAGGGCAACGTCTCCGCTCTGCGGAGGTGGCACGAGGGTGGGCTTCTTCCTTTTTTAGTATCCATTGTATTTCGCTATTGTAAGTCAGTCGGCAGGAGCCTCCTGGCTTTTTGTTAAGCCACCTCTCCTGAATACAATACCACTGTGAGGCAAGACTTTGCGAAAAACAAATACGCTTTGGAGCGCAGCGAGAAAGGAAGATTTTTTTTCGGCAAACCGCAGGCTCGGTCTTGCCGGCAGGGGGATTGTTCAGAAATTTGCTACCCAAAAAGCTTGGTTGAAACTTTCAGTCACTTGATCAAAGAAGAGAAAGAAAGAAAAGAGAAAAAAATGAGTAAAAAAAGCGCCTGCGCAATGCGGGCGCTGGTCGTACTACATTAGTTCTTCGTCCTTAAAACTATAATATTTGTCCGTGCAGACAATGATGTGGTCGAGAATTGGAAGTTCAAGGAGTTCACCAATCTTCACCATTTTCTCGGTAAGTCTAATATCTGCCTGACTGGGCTGTGTATTTCCTGAGGGATGGTTGTGACTGAGAATTATGCCGCTCGAATTGGCCTTAAGGGCGATGGCAAAAATCACTTTTGGATCCGTGTAGGCTCCTGCAATACCTCCCTGTGAAATATTGACAATACCCAATACACGGTTTGCCCGATTTAGTAAGATGATCTTAAATTCCTCCAGAAACTCAATTTTGTCTTCACTCCAGCTGTTTAACAGAATATCAAAAGCCCTTGACGAGCTGTCTATTTGCGGTCTTTCTGATGCCTTGAAATTAGGTTTGTAGCTAATTTCGATTTCTGCTGCCTGATAGGTTGTCTTTTCCATAATATTTTGATTTAATTATGGTACCGGACTGGTTTTCATTCCGCCAAAGCAGGGGAAGCAACGGAATAAATGGGAAAGCGGGTAAAGGCCACAGGCGGGTTTATGCCGGAATTTCCAGCTGCGTGCCGGAAAGAAAACCTAAATTTGTACCCGATTAAATGTCCCCCCAATGACCTGCATCTACTTGATGGTGATTACAGGTCTTCATCCGTATTTAAGGGCGATAATAAATCCGGATCGTTGTTCGGTTTTTTGAGAGTCGAAACCGCATTTACCCTTTTGCCAACCTGAGTACGCTTCATTTCCTCTTCAGGAAAGGTATCGAGTACAAGCATTTTAGTTTCAAGGGGAAGGGATTTACTTAACCAGATTTCTTCTTCGGGTTTAGTCAGAATTACGGGCATACGTTTTTTGCTGTGTATTTGGGCAACCAGGGGATTCGCTTCAGTCGTCAGAATTCCATAGGTACGGAATTTCTCACCAGTTTCCGCATCCATCCATTGGGACCAAAGTCCGGCAAAACAGAACAATTTACGGTTTTTCAGCGTGAAGCGATAAGGTTGCTTTTCCCCTTTAGCAAGCTCTTTCCATTCATAGAAGCCATCGGCCATCACCAGGCAGGTTTTATGAAATTTAAGCAATGGCCGCCATAGGCCGCTTTCCATTGCAGTTTCGCTTTTGATGTTCCAGGTATCCCGGGTTAACTTAAGGCTAAGTGCAAAGTGTGGCACAATTCCAAAAGCCATCTGTTGGATAATATCCGGTTCATCTGCAGTAATGACCAAACCTTTCTGGGTAATGGCCAAATTATAATTTGGATTCCATTCCCCCTGAATCTGATGAGGATAGGCTTTCAATATTTCTTTCTCTTCTGCAGTTAATGTATATCTGGCGCACATGTTTTCTTTTTTTAGATAACACGCCTTTAGGGAATTAGGTTTTTACTTCTTCTTTGCTTTAGGTTTTGGCTTATCAGTAATCTGGTTTAGTGTAGAAGCTTCTTTTAGCAAATATTTTTTAATCAGTTCAATTAATTCTTTCATGTTATTTAACTTTTATGATATCTTTCCAGTCTGTTGTATATGATGGCCTTAAAAACTCCCTTTTCATTGTCCAGTTTTGAATCAGCCCCTCTCCCGCCATTTTTAAAGTCCCCGCGCCATAATGCATATTAAGCTTATCGAGCACCTTTGAAACTTTATCATGTTTCTCTCCCTTAAAATCGCTAAAAATATTAAGCTGTACTTCTTTTTCCGGGATGAGCCCAGTTGCGGTAACTTCAACCTTCTGAAACAGAAAGCCGCGCAGGTAAATCTTTTTAAGCCCGAATAAAGCCGTGCTTACCAGATCTATCGTGTTATTTACAGGATGCGGTAAAGGAATGGTGATGGACGGAAATGCCATTGAGGCTTGCGGGCCAAATTTGTTGGTCAGTAAGCGTACCGATAGAACGCTGGCACAAAGCTTTTCCCGCCTCAGTTTTGTGCCGAGCCTTGCTGCGTAAGATGAAGTTGCTTCTTTAAGCTCCGTATAATCTGCGGTCATTTTCCCAAAAGCCCGGCTGGTGCACATTCCTTTTTTAGGATCAAGTGCTGTTTTGAGCGGTATGCAGCTTTCCCCCCAGAGTTCCCGCCATAACCTAACGCCAACAATGGTCATATGTGCCTGCACCCAGTCAATGGGCAATGCCCTGAATTGGGCCGCAGTTTCAATTCCTTCTTTAATCAGCTTGTGGCTAAACTGTCTTCCCACACCCCATAAATCTTCCACCGGATAATCGCTGAGCGCAGCCGTAATTTCTTCATTTGTCTGGAGGACCATCACCCCATTATATTTTTTGGAGGTCTTATTGGCCACCTTTGCCAGAACTTTGGTCGGTGCGATCCCAACACTGATGGGAATGCCGGTATTTACAATAACTGTTTCCCTGATTTCTCTTCCATAATTATTTAAATCCCCATAGCCGGAAAGCCCCAGAAAACATTCATCAACACTATATACTTCTACATCCGGTGTAAATCTGGCCAGATTGGTCATCACCCTAGCACTGATATCGCCATAAAGGGTATAATGGCTACTGAATACCGCTATGTTATGTTTTTTAATTTCATCCCTGATCTTAAAGAAAGGTGCACCCATAGCAATGCCGCAGGCTTTGGCTTCATTGCTTCTGGCAATGACGCAGCCATCGTTATTACTGAGCACCACAACCGGAACGCCGTTATATTGAGGCTCAAACAGGCGGTGACAGCTTGCATAAAAATTATTACAATCGGCCAGTGCGAACATGCTGCAGCGAATGAGGTAAGCAGGTCCAGGTAACCGCACCAAAAACAGTAATGTTGCGCCCGGTAATATTCATACAGGCATCCATGCTATCATTGATGCATAGATAGGTATTTTCGCCCTTTATAATCAGTTTCCGGGTGAGCCATTCCTCATCTACGCAGCAAACAATTAGCGTTCCGGATACGACCTGAACAGATTTATCAACGATAATAATACAACCTTTCATAATCCCAAAATAGCGCATCTGGTCATCATCCGCTTCGAAATAAAACGTATTGGTCGGGTCTTTAACGATGCGCTGGGCTATATGAAGTCTGCGCTGTTTATAATCTTCAGCTGGTGAAATAAAACCGGATACCCTGCCTGGATTATCCAGTGTCTCCAGCACTTCATTCTTTGCAATCTCTAATTCTCTTATCATATCCCAAAACTTACTAAAACAAAATTACTAAAATTTTTAGCAATTAAAAGCAGTGTGGAAACATAACTGACGAAGGCAAACAAATAGCTATAAACCAAATGATTAACAAAATATAAAATGTTGATAAATATTTATAAAAATAATTTTACATCCAAATTTGGATTTACTACTTAAATTAGTAAAATTTGCAGAATGATGATTAGTGAGGCGGCAACGAAAAATATAACATTAAGTTCCAATGATGAGCAGATTGTGCTTTCACAGGTCAAAGGAAATAAAACTTTATTCAGGGTTATGGTTAACGCCGCATTTAAGGGATATGTGCAGAAGCAAGATGACGGCTTGTTATATCGCGTTGCGGGAAGTCAATTGAATGACCAGATTTTTCAATCAATATGCGCGAGATCGTAGACTAAACAGGATATGTCTAAATTGATTGTAATACTGTGAGCTGTATTACTCCCTCGAAATTTATGAAGCGAACTCGTTTTGGTTTTTATGCTTTTCTTTGATTTATTTCCCTAATCTACGCTTTTCCCTGGGGCCAGGAAGTCGAGTACGATCTTATTAAAAACTTTCGGATTCTTTAGTGGGGCATAATGGTCGCTACCGGGTATGATTTCAAGTCGGGAATTCTTGATAAACGATTGGATTAATATGGTATGCTTTCTTTTTATAACATCAAATTCTCCTGCTACTACCAGAACAGGTGCAACTATTTGCTGTAAGGCTTTCTCGTCTAAATGTGGCTCTTTTAATACTAGATCAGCCAGGCGCATTTGATTTTGAGAATCCGGATCAGCACTTTTTAATAAGCTATCCCTACGATGTTCAAATATTTGGATAACGTCTTCTTCAATAGCGTCTGCTCCTGGAAACAGATTTGCGCCCATAACTACTATTTTCTCTACCTTTTTAGGATGCATTAATGCAAACATCAATGCGGTATTCCCACCGTCACTCCAGCCTAGCAAGCTGGCCTTCTTTATAGATAACGAATCCATTACCGCTGAAAGGTCTTTAGCGAACTGCTCATAAGTATAGGGTGATACCTTATTGTTAATGCTGTTGCCCTGACCCCTGGTGTCCAAAGCAATTACTTTGAAATGCCGCGATAACGGTTCAATTTGTTCTCTGAATGAATTGATGTGCTCATTATTTCCGTGTAATAAAAACAAGGGGCTACCCTGACCATAAGATTCATAATAAATTTCCCCCTGGTCTACTTTAATACGTTTACCTTGATTGTTCCCATACAATAGGACTAATAGTGCGGGATTGTCCTGAATGATCTCATTCTCACTATCCGACAGATTATCAGTTGCACTTTCCTTACCACTTTTTATCGAGGATGCCTCAACCTCTACAAGCAAGTAAGAACTTGAAACCTTTTGCCACTGTGCTTCCCCTTTAATCCTGTACAGACTTGAGCGTAATGTCCCGGGAAATGAAGGTATAAAAAATGCCGACTGCGTACTATCACCCAGCAAAGGTTCCAAATCTAAAATAGCCAGAGAAACAGCTATTTCTTTCTGCCCTTTTATATGTATTTGGTAAGGGCGTAAGTCTATACTTACAGATCGTGGCATGCCTACCTCCGTGTTGCCAATTACATCAAAGACCACATCTTTGTGAAGAATAGATTGACCCGGCAGCCCCTCTTTAACACTATAGATGTTCATTCTAAGTTTGATCTTGCTGAAAGTTCTCCGGTTTATTTTAAAACTTAGCTTCCTTAAGAAAATATTTTGATCAATTTTCAGGATCGTAGCCTGCTCTCGCCCTTTCTCATCGCTATGTTTTGGTATATTTTTATACATGGCCGGAAAGAATATGAGGCTAGCATTTGAGCGACCATAATTTTTTATTTGACCAGGATTTGCTTTGATGTTAACCATTTCAAGCGTTTGTGGTGATTCATATAGCTTGATAAACTTTTCTGTTTTTAAAAAAATGTCCCAGTCCATCTTCACGCTTTTATACCCAACAGCTGAAAAGAAAATTGAATCCTTGCCTGCAATGTCTGTCTGGAGGTAAGAAAGTGAATACCTGCCTGTAGAATCAGAAACCGTGCCTACAGGCTTGTTTTTAATTCCTACGCTGACATAGGGCACCGGCAAACCAGTTTGGCCATCAATGGTTACGCCCTTTAATATTGTAGATTGCGAATGAGCGCCTTTCCCCATAATGTGCATCAAACAGATAAAAAGGAACAAGAACCTTAAGGTTCTAAGGAATAACAGGATGGGTTGACGCATGACTAGCCGAATTGATGGCCAAATATGATCAAACGGTCATTGGGTACGAAAAAATTAACCTTATTTAACATTAAGGTTTTATTAAGCTAAAGGAAAATTCTCCTATTGCTTATCATGACATCTTGATACGTAACCTTGAAAATTTGGCAAGATTATCAAAAAAGGGTGGTATTATGAGATTTTTAAATCTGTCTAGGACTGAATCATATTTTACAACCTGAACTTCCCAAAAACTTGTATCACAAAACAAAGTTTATCAAATTTACCAACCAACGTTTTAATGATACAATAATGAAGATCGGTTATGCCAGGGTTTCTACCAAAGAACAGAATTTAAATCTGCAAATCGAAGCACTCGAAAAGGCAGGATGTGAAATAGTTTTTAGAGAAACAATTTCCGGAGCAACGAAAGTTCGTCCCGAACTTGACAAGATGATTGCTCAGTTTCGAAAAGGTGATGAATTAGTTGTTTGGAGATTAGACCGTTTAGGAAGAAGCTTAAAACATATCATTGATTTGGTTTTAAATTTAAGTGAGCAAGGAATTATAATTAAAGGCTTAACTGATGGAGTTGATACTTCAACGATTAATGGTAGGCTTTTTTTAAATATAATGGCTTCACTCGCGGAGTATGAAAGAGAATTAATTAGAGAGAGAACGAAAGCCGGTTTAGAATCTGCAAGGGCAAGAGGAAGAATGGGTGGTAGACCAAAAGGTTTTACCAAAGATACCATTTCCAAATTATTGGTTATGCGCTCAGTTTATAAGAATTTAGATAAAACTCCTGAGCAAATATATAAAGGACTTCAATTAACCAGGGCAACATTTTATCGTCATGCGAAGATTCTAGACACGCACACCAACGATGAAATAAAAAAAATGCAAAAAAAATAGAAAACTATACTTAAAAGTGTATGATGATGAATTAATAAGTGGGTTGAATATAAGATGAATAATATAACAAAGGAATACGAAGATTAGCTTAACGACCTCAAGTCCAAAGTTAGGTCTGTGCAATTAAAAACCTCCGTTGCTGTAAACTCAGCTGTAATCTGCTTTTATTGGGATTTAGGCAAAATGATTTCAGAGAAAACAGCTCTAAGTAACTGGGGAGATAAGATTCTAGAACAAGTCAAAGGATTTAAAGTATGAATTTCCTAACATGAAAGGACTCTCCAGAACAAATCTTGCTTATGCAAAGCAGTTCTTTGAATTTTATCAATCTTCAATTGTCCAACAGGCTGTTGGACAATTACAAATATCTAGTAAACTGAATAATAAAATAACACAACACCCAGTAATGCAAATTCCATGGGGTCATAATATATTAAGATAATTTAAACGCTCTAGTTATTTTACAAATGTAAGTCTATTAAAAAATTAGTATATTTGATAACATTGTTGTCCGATAAAAATAAACGGGATAGCCTAAGCCACCCCGTTTTTTATACCTTTAAGTTACGACACCAAAAAGTATGCTTAAAGGTACAACATTTTCCGG